>CAMDFE010000176.1 GCA_945897395.1 Chryseobacterium gleum
GACCATTGGTTACGGAGAAAATGACCGGAATCCAAGAAAAGCAGGGCAAGTACGGCTTCGTGGTAGCATTGACCGCTAATAAGATTGAAATCAAAAAAGCGATCGAGAAAAACTACGGTGTGACAGTTATGCAAATCAACACCCTTCGTTACGACGGAAAGACAAAATACCGTAACACAAAGGCAGGAGTTGTTTCTGGAAGAAGCGCAAGCTATAAGAAAGCTATCGTGAAGTTGGCTGCTGGTGAGACAATTGATTTTTATTCTAACATCTAACAGAAGAGGAAATGGGCATTAAGAAATTAAATCCGGTAACTCCAGGTACTCGCTTCAAAGTGGCCTCCACTTTCGAAGAGTTGACGACCGACCGTCCATACAAGCCTTTAGTGGTAACATTAAAGAAGACTGGTGGACGTAACAACCAAGGAAAGCGCACCATGCGCATGATTGGTGGTGGTCACAAACGTAACTACCGTCTTATCGACTTCAAAAGAGACAAGCACGGTATCGAGTGTACTGTAATGACAATCGAATACGATCCAAACCGTTCAGCACGTATTGCACTAGTGGAATACGCTGATGGAGAAAAGCGCTACATCATTTCACCTTCGGGTTTAACGGTTGGTATGAAGCTTTCAAGCGGAACAGGAAGCGCACCCGAAATGGGAAATGCAATGACATTGAGTGAAATTCCCTTGGGAACAGTTATTCACAACATAGAATTGCGTCCAGGTAAAGGTGGGTCAATGGCAAGAAGCGCTGGTTCATACGCACAATTAAGTGCTCGTGACGGTGAGTATGCTATCATTACGCTTCCTTCAGGTGAAACACGTAAGGTTTTAGCGAAATGTATTGCTACGATTGGAACTGTTTCAAACGGAGAGCATAACTTGACTCGCTCAGGTAAGGCAGGAAGAAGCCGTTGGTTAGGTCGTCGTCCACGTGTTCGTGGTGTAGCAATGAATCCTGTGGATCACCCAATGGGTGGTGGTGAAGGACGTCAGTCTGGAGGTATCCCAAGATCACGCAAAGGAACGCCTGCTAAAGGATTAAAGACGCGCAAGAGCAAAAAGCCGTCAAGTAAATTTATAATTGAACGTAGAAAGAAATAATTGAGAAATGGCTAGGTCACTAAAAAAACCACCTTTTGTACACTACAAGCTTCAAATGCGCGTAGACGATGCCCAAGAAAACGCAAAAAAAGGCGTTATCAAAACATGGAGCCGTGCTTCAACTATCACACCTCAGTTTGTTGGTTTGACGTTTGCAGTGCACAATGGTAAGCAATTCATTCCTGTATATGTTACAGAGAACATGGTTGGACACAAACTTGGAGAGTTTTCTCCAACACGTACATTCCGTGGACACGGTGGAAATAGAAAATAACGAACAATCCCGATAAACACAACAAAACTATGGGAGCTCGCAAAAGAGAAATGGCCAACGCGATAAAAGAGCAGATGAAAAAAACTGCCATCGCTAAATTGAATGATCATCCAACATCACCGCGTAAAATGCGATTGGTTGCAGACATTATTCGTGGAAAAGAAGTAGGTGCTGCTTTGAATATTTTAAAGTTCACTCGTACAGTAAGTGCAATGCCTTTGGAAAAACTTTTACGCTCTGCTATTGCAAACTGGCAAGCTAAAAATGAAGGAAGCGATATTGTTGAATCAAATGTAATCGTGAAAGAAATTCGTGTAGACGTTTCTCGCACTTTGAAAAGAATCAGCCCAGCTCCTCAAGGTAGAGCTCACCGCATACGTAAGCGTAGCAACCACGTGACAATCATTCTCGATAAAAAATAATTAAAAGAGACAAAGAAATGGGACAAAAGTGTAATCCAATAGGCCTCCGTTTAGGTTTCATCAAAGGATGGGACAGCAATTGGTTTGGTGGAAAAAGCTACGGAGAAAAAATCGTTGAAGACGATAAAATCCGCAAATACTTGATGGCGCGTTTGAAGAAAGCGTCTGTATCGAAAATTATTATCGAGCGAACGCTGAAGTTAGTAACTGTTACTATCAACACAGCTCGTCCAGGTGTAATCATCGGAAAACAAGGTTCTGAAGTAGATAAGTTGAAAGAAGAGTTGAAAAAGCTTACTGGAAAGGACGCCCAAATCAACATCTTTGAAATCAAACGTCCAGAAATCGATGCTCGTTTAGTAGCTGAAGGTATCTGTCGTCAGATTGAAGGACGTATCTCTTATAGAAGAGCGACTAAAATGGCTATCAGTTCAGCAATGAAGTTGGGTGCAGAAGGTATCAAAGTAACAATCTCTGGTCGTGTAAACGGTGCTGAGATTGCGAGAAGCGAAACCTACAAAGAAGGACGTACTCCTTTGCATACACTTCGCGCAGATATCGATTACCATAATGCAGAAGCTCACACTAGCTACGGTCGTATTGGTTTGAAGGTGTGGATCTGTCGTGGTGAAGTTTTCGGAAAGCGTGATCTTTCTCCAAACTTCGGACAAGCTGCTCAACAACAAAAGCGCCCAGCTAACGCCGGTGGTGGTGGTGGAAACGATCGCCGCGGAGGAAGAAGATAATATTAAAACATTACGATTATGTTACAGCCCAAAAGGACCAAATATAGAAAGCAGCAGAAAGGCAAGATCAAAGGAATTGCCTACAGAGGATCGCAATTGGCTTTCGGTAGCTTCGCTATCAAAACCATGGACGAGGGATTCATCACGTCACGCCAACTAGAAGCAGCACGTGTGGCTTTGACACGTTTCATGAAGCGTGAGGGTAAAGTATGGATTCGTATTTTTCCAGATAAGCCTATCACAGCCAAGCCAGCTGAGGTACGTATGGGTAAAGGTAAAGGAGCCCCAGACCATTGGGTAGCAGTAGTTAAACCAGGTAGAATCCTTTTCGAAGCAGAAGGAGTTTCTTTGGAAACCGCTCAAGAGGCCCTAAGATTGGCAGCACAAAAATTACCTTGCCGCACTAAATTTATTGTTCGTCCAGATTATACCGAATAAGAACATGAAAGCATCAGAATACAGAAACATGACCATTGAAGACTTGAATGCTCAAGTCATGGAGAAAAAAGCAGAACTTGCAAAAATGTCGTTTAACCACACAGTAGCAGGAACAGAAAACCCAATGGTTTTGCGTGGGAAACGCCGCGAAATTGCGCGAATTCACACGGTTATGAATGAAATGAAAAACAACCGTTAATCCTACTCAAGCAATGGAAAGGAATCTAAGAAAAGAAAGAACCGGTACTGTTACATCTAACAAGATGGACAAAAGCATCGTGGTTGCAGTTGAAATGAAAATTATGCACCCGAAATACGGAAAATTTGTGAAGCAAACGAAGAAATTCATGGCTCACGATGAAACCGGAGAATGCGGAATAGGTGACGTGGTGAAAATCATGGAAACACGACCAATGAGCAAGCTTAAGCGCTGGAGAATGGTTGAGGTAATTGAAAAAGCGAAATAATCGAATAAAGATTAGAGGATATGATACAGACCGAATCCAGACTAAAGGTTGCAGACAACAGCGGAGCAAAAGAAGTGCTCGTAATACGCGTGTTGGGTGGTACCCGCCGTCGATATGCATCAGTAGGTGACCAAGTTGTCGTTACTGTGAAAGATGCGATGCCTAGCGGCAATGTAAAAAAAGGTGTTGTTTCGAAAGCAGTTATTGTTCGTACGAAGAAAGAAGTTCGTCGCGCAGATGGTAGCTACATTCGTTTCGATGACAACGCAGTAGTGTTGTTGAATGCACAAGGAGAAATGAGAGGAACCCGTATTTTCGGCCCAGTGGCCCGTGAATTACGCGAGAAAGACTACATGAAAATTGTTTCTTTGGCTCCTGAAGTACTATAAACGAAGTAAATAGATAGCGAGATGTTCAAGCGACTCAAAATAAAAAAAGGCGATACGGTAGTGGTAACTACCGGCAATCACAAAGGTGAAAAAGGACTTGTGATTGTAGTAGATCGCGACAAAGACAGAGTTACTGTTGAAGGGGTAAACATGATTTCCCGTCACCGTAAGCCCTCTGCTCAAAATCCGCAAGGCGGAATTGAAAAACGCGAAGCAGCCATGCACATTAGCAACGTTATGTTAATTGATGCTGCTGGTAATGCAACACGTGTTGGAAAAGCCCGCAATGAAGAAGGAAAATTAGTAAGAATC
>CAMDFE010000177.1 GCA_945897395.1 Chryseobacterium gleum
GTGAACTATCTATTCAAAAACTTTCGTCCCAAGAAGAGTTATACAATTCCAACGTGTCATCTTTCTTCGAAAATAAAATCATAATCATACGTGAATTATTAAAGATTGATTTTCCTGAAGGAAAAATGCCTCAAAGGCCTGTTACAGCTTCGCTTGTGCAGCAGTCTGAATTTGTAAAAAAACAATTTATGTTGTTGCAATGGAATAACATGAATAAAGAATGGACGAAAGTCATGAGCGCAAAAAAACCTACAAAAGGAGCTCGCGGATATTACTACGCTGCAGTGCTTGAAGAATCGGGGATCTATGCACTAGTAGAAAACAAGTCGACTAGCGTGACTCCCGTATTAGCGGTCGCTCCAAAGAATGTTGCTCTTACGTATGTTGAAATCATTTCTAGCGAGCCTTTCATTCGCATAGAAGGTGACATCTCAGACAACCAGCGCGAGGCTAAGTTCAAGGCTCCTCGCGACATTGAAAACTATATCATCCGATCGGTTTGCAAAGATGCCTCTGGTATAGAGTGGATAGAAGAGACCAAGGTTTCCAAGAAAAATATTCTAAGTATTTTCAAGAGTAGAAAAAAAGTTAACGCATACTTAAATAACAAATAATAGCCATGAAAAAGATCACCACCACCCTATTTCTGTTTGGCTTAATGCTAGCAGTAAAAGCATCAGACGCGCCCGATGTTCGCTACTTGAATTTTGAAGAGCTGGCCGCCAATTTCAACACGGTGAATTCCAAAGGTCAAATACTCGAATGCCATTCTGCCTTCGACGTATTTCTTCCCGAAGGAAAATTCGCTGAGGATGGAATTGACATACTGGTGCCTGAAGCGTCCAATGTTCGAGGCGAAAAACTTCTCTTATTGAAATGGAGTTACACCGAGAAAAAATGGAACTCGATGAAAGGAAAGAAAGTAAGTTCGAAGACCATTAACAAAAAAAAGTACCACTTGGTGCATGTGAATGAAACGGGAGTATACGGACTATTCAATGACGATCGAGCAACCGGCGAAATCAAGTTCGTGCTTTCACCCTCACTAAGATTTTCTCGGATTGAATTCTCTCAGGAAAATGTCCAAGTAAACTTCGAAAAGCAGCTCAATAACAAACCTCACTCAACTGAAATTCCGTTCGGATCTGTCTCCATACTCTCCCGGATTTCAATGGACGTTTATTCCAAACGAGAAAACAAAACCACAACATACAGCTACCGTTTAGGAGAAATTCCAAGTAGCCGAAGAAAAACGATTAAAAACGACCACACGGTTGTCTTCATTACAAAAAAAGATTTAGCTAGAATCAGTCGATCATCAACCCCTCAAACCCCAGCACCATGAAAAACACAATTTTAATCATCGGCCTTTTGTTTCTTGGACTTGAAACAACGGCACAAAAAGAAATCCAACGTTGCAATTTCGAGAAAGCAAAAAAAGAGAAAAAGATCTCTTTCAGCGGAATCGTTAATCACATTCGCAACCACGGCTATTTTCAACTTACAGTAAAAAACACAACCAAGGATTCAATGGCCTTGCATGTGGAAACGGGAAGAGTATTCTACACGGCAACCAACGACTACCAACCTTTCGTTGTGTTGCGATCTCGGGAGATCTTCCTTGCACCAGGTGAAGAGAAAAGCACTCTTCTGAACACGGCTTGCGGCAATGCTTCTGCCATGTCCACTTCTGACGGCTTCCACGACCTTGGGAAAACTGAAATGGCTAATCCTGACCTTGTTGCTGCACTCGAGGAGGTTGAAGCGAAAAGACTCGGGAACTGCGCTGGTATTCAATCATTGGTTTGGGCATTCACCAACGACCACAGTGTTGCATCTATTGTCACTTATGACGGTGGAAAAATGAAAGCAAATGAACTTCAAATTATTGCAGCTAAACACAAGCGTGTGCCTATTCCAAGGTATCAAGTAGATTATGAAGAGGCTCAAGAAAACAGCGGACTTGCTTTCTCTGGTAAACCGAACCGTGTGGAAAGTAACCTTCAATTTATACTGGAGAATCAAGAAGACGTTCGTGTTGTTCTTCGCGATGAGCAGGGTGAAATTGTGAAATTCGTGGAACTCATTCACGGTCAGAAAGCCGGACAATTGAATCTACCTGTTGATTTAGACGTAAGCGGATTTAGCCGCGGAAACTATTCCCTTGCAGCCGAAAGCAGCACGGGCAAGGCTTTAAGCCAAATGACTATTCAAATCTAACTCCCTTCGGGGAGTTATTTTTCTTTCAAATTGTTGTATTTCCGATTATCTTTACGTGTGATTTAGGAATCTTATTTAATCTACTATGAATGCTATTCGCGTACTTATACTTTGGGCGTCCTTCCTCGGTCTTCTTGTATCAAGCTATTCTGTATCAGGACAAAACGAAGAGATTCGAATTAAAAGTCAAGGAGCAATCATTGACAAAGACTCGGATAAGAAATTAGACGGGGTTCAAATTATTGTATTTAAAAATGGCGCTCAAGAAAGAGTATTTGAGGCCGGCACATCGGGAAAATTCGATTTCACTCTGCCTCTGGGATATTCCTACGATTTAAAATTCTCACGTGCAGATTATGTTACCAAAATAATTCGAGTAGACACTCGAAATATTCCAGCGGAAGATCGTGCTGGTGGATTCTTAATGGAATTTGAATCTTCCCTTTTTAAATATGTCGACGGCTTCAACACAGATATTTTAAAAGAACCAATGGGGAAAGCCGCATTCAATTCTCAAACGAATTATGTGACATTCGATTTCGAATATACAGCCGAAATGAACAAGAAAATTGATGCTGAATTCAAACGATTGGCTGACTTAGCGAAGAACGGAGATAAGGTCAGAAAGGATTACGAAAAGCTAATGTTGGAAGGAGATGATCGCATGGCTGGAACGAAATTCGAAGAGGCCATGGCCAAGTACAAAGCTGCGTTGGGATTATTTCCTTCAGACAAACCTGCCAAAGACAAATACGATGAGGCGGAACGCAAATTTCGCGAGCAACAGGCGAACAAAAACAATGAAGCGCGTTACGCCCAATTAATTAAAGACGGTGACAGCCAATTTCAAAACCAAGCATGGGAAGCAGCACAATCGAACTTCACAGAAGCCCTGTCGATAAAATCAAACGAGCCATACCCGAAAGCCCAACTAGAGGAAATCAAAAGGAAACAAGAAGCTGCTGAAAAAGAAAAACAATACCGCGCACTTGTTGCACAAGCCGATTCTGAATTCAATCAAGAAAATTTCGCTGTGTGTATCACAACTTACAAAGAAGCGTTAAAAATAAAAAGTGATGATGTCTATCCTAAAAAGCAAATAGATCTCGCACAAGCCGCGCTAGACGCCATAGTCAATGATAAAAACAAGCAAGAAGAAATTGAAAGGCGCTACAAAGCCTTAATCACGTCAGCAGATGATTTTTACGCGAAAAAGCAATATCAAGAATCTATTGACAAGTACGAAAACGCTTCAGATGTTAAACCGGAAGAGAATTACCCCGTTGTACAAATAGACAAGGCTAAGAAAGCCTTAGAAGCAGCGAATACCGTTGTACGCAACACCACTCCAACGGAAGACCCGCAGCTCAAAGAATACAAACGACTGATTGCAGAAGGAGATAAACTTTTTGAAGAAAGTACGCTCGCCGACGAGCAAAAAATGACTGCGGCTAAAATAAAATATGTCGCTGCGCTGAACATTAAATTTGGAGAACGTTACCCAATCAAACAAATTGAAACCCTCGACGCGGCTATTCTTGAGTTGCATAGCACAGAAAGCCAAGCCGACATCGACTGGAAAGAAAAGCGAATCAAACAAGAACAGGAATTCGAGGAAATTCGTCGTCAAAAAGAAAAGGATGCCGAAGAAAGCAGACTAGCGCGCATTCGTGAAAACGAAGAAGCGGAGGCCAATCGTATCGAAGAAGAAGAAAACAAAAAAAGAGATCGTGCTAGAAATAGAAGGAGCGATGTAGATGCAGATGCTGAAAAAGCGGTTGACGACTTCTATCGAGACGCCCAGAAAAAAGCAGAAAAAAGAAAGATGCTTGACATCTTCCAAGACAAATCTCAAGATAGCACAAGTCAAGCCGGGTTCCAATCAAAGCACCGCGAAAAAATAGAAGAGGCTGAGGCTGAA
>CAMDFE010000178.1 GCA_945897395.1 Chryseobacterium gleum
GTAATCAATCAATATCCTGTTTTATTCGAGCAATTGGAAGTTCGAATGAATGAATTAATTTAGTGAAATGGAAACGGGATTAAGTCAGAAATCACTTCGAGCAATAGCGGATGTTATTTATTCGAATGCGCATGTTCAAGAAGCGAAGATTTTCGGGTCTCGCGCTATTGGAACTTACCGGGAGGGTTCAGATATCGACATTTGTTTATTTGGTGAGGAGCTAACGTTTTCCGATCTAAATTGTATTGCAGGTGAATTGGAAGATTTAAATATTCCTCAATTGGTGGATTTGGTGAATTTCCGAACCATAAAGAATGAAAATCTTTTGAAGCACATCGAGAGTTTTTCCGTTCAGATAGAACTATCGCCATCGGCCTTCGTGCGTTAGCACCCTCGTCGCAGACCCTCGCAACGCTAGTTGCCTTCGCGAAGCATTTCGCCCTCGCAACGCTAGTTGCCTTCGTCGAAGACCCTCGCAACGCCAGATGCCCTAGGGCCCTGCGAAAGGGAGCGGTTTACGCATAAATGCGCATAAGGTTGGAGACGTTGTAAACTCGCGAGGATGGTTTGTTTGCTTGATTACCTTTGGCATGCGCGTCATCACGCAAAAACAACTCTGATTCTTAATCACCATTTGCATGGGCTAACACCCATGCCTTCACGTTTGTGTCGCCCCGAGGGGGCGCAATACTGAATAATAAAATTGTAAAAAAGTAAATTGCTTTTTCATAGTGCTATTTCTTCAAATCAAAAGTGTATTTCCCTGGCTGAGATCCGCCAATGATATCAGTGATTTTAAAAATGTAATAGGTCGCTGAGGAAGATTCCTTCAAAATATAAATGTCCCCGACATACAACGAATCAGTGACATTCAAATGTTGCGTGGAATTAAATAATGATGGTAAATCTGTCCGTTGAACTTCATCGAAGTTTACCAATGGAACATGCGCAAATTGATAGCTACTTGGAGAATACCATTTGTAGGTTAAATCATTCGGTCCTGCTAATGTGTCTGTGCTAAATTCTTGCAGTTGAGGAATAGATTCTGAAGGTTGATCAGAGCTATAAAACAAAGCCGAGCCGGCCGTTAAATCAAATGCATTGAAGATAGTATTATGAATAGAGTAAAACTCCAAACCACT
Organism: Chryseobacterium gleum; assembly: GCA_945897395.1. Taxonomy (GTDB): domain Bacteria; phylum Bacteroidota; class Bacteroidia; order Flavobacteriales_D; family Sanyastnellaceae; genus CAIZGX01. The sequence continues at coordinate 1,143 of CAMDFE010000178.1, forward strand.
TTGCAACTGAAGCGGTGAACTTGTTAAGTCAATCCGCTTTATGGCCATAGAAGTAGACCCCTTAGAATCGTACAGAACAAATCTCAAATAAACTGTCTGACCTTCGGCATAGCCACTTGAAAAGTTCTTTGCATAAATAGCCGTGTATTCTTGGCCAAATAAAGAAATAGTTGTGTCAAGTTGCTCTGGTTGAGTTTCAGTTGATATATAAACATCAAGACGATCTAAATTATTCGTACTGGAACAACTCACATTCATCCAAAAATTCTCTAAGCCAGATTGGAAAAAACTCCCACTTGGATTAAATACCATAGTGGGAGAATCATCCTTTTCACATGAACTAAACAATACCGCTATTGCTAACAGTAAACCACACATGTGTTTTTTCACGAGTCGAAATTGTCTAAGTAAAACGCGAAGACAAATCGCAATCCTTTATACATGGAAATCTGGTTGTCAGACATTTTCAATTTTGAGAAATTCTGATTGGACTGCCAAGAAGAGCTAGTATAGTAGGTTTGGTTATTATTGAAATTACCTATACTTTGCTCTACAACATTTTTCTCTTTTCCAGCACCAAATTGGAAGTCAGCGCCGAATGCCATTAATTCAACTCCAATCGAAAACCGTTCGAACATTAAGTTAACCCCCGTGTAGATGTCTGCTCCCGCAGTTATGTACTTAGAAGTAGTTTTTATATTGCTGAAATCGCCGTTGATGTATTCTTCTTCTTTCAGTCGAACCGTTGGAGAAAAACCTAAACTACCGCAATAACCCACGTAGGGATCAATGTCCAAAATCCTTAAACGCAATGGTTTAAAATGGTGGTCTGTAGCCACACGAAATGCGAACTTGCTTTTTTTCCCACTTTCCTTAATTGAAGAATAGATACTTCCCAATTCTTCTGTGCCTTCACCTTCATAGTTGTATCCTGTTTTGGCATAAACCAAACCATATGTCACACACTTATTTTTACTTTTGTAAACACGCCAATTCGGAAAAACATACTCCGGAAGCCGATTGTCCAGTTTATTCGAAGTCGTGTCCCCAGCATCTAAAATTCCAGGAATATCAAAAGGAAGCAATCCCATAATGACAATTGCCTTTGCCCCTGCGTTGTGAACACGTAAATCCTCGAAAGGCTTATCATTCATGAATAACAGTTGATTATTATTCATGTATTGGCCATCTCCTGTTTGGGGAAAGAAAGAGCCCTGGCGTATTTGCGCAGAAACTCCACCAACTATAAACGTCAATAAAAATGCAATTATTAAATTCTTCATAATTAATTTATTTTACCTTTTCCAGTTTGACGAAAACCCGAGCGTTTATTCCTTCTTCTATTATTGAATTCTACACGATGTTCGTATTCACCCTCGGTATATGTTCTATGTTGAGGAATAACAGCAACTTCAGCATGACCAACACCGTATACAACCCCATTTGCGCCTGGCGTTCCCGTTGTTCCCGTTTGACCCGAAGTAGAAATATATTGTCCATTTTTATCTAATGGCGTTACAAAATTTTCATCGGTAACTTGATATGGAATAACTTTCACATTTGGATTCGTGCGCAAGTTTTGAACGGACGCCGCTAGCAATAAGACTGTGCTTGCATCCTGCATACCCCCTTCAGTTATAATATTTACAAGCTTATCATCTTGATACGTAATGTAAAGTTTACGCCAATCTGTGTAATAAACAGTACCCGCATTTTGAGCAGATTGACTATTCACTGTTTTGTCTAGTGGAGCAGTGTCCATGTTAACGTATCTGCCACTATTAGAAACAGGAACTCTTCTCTCTTCAAGACGGTAATTATACACGAACATTTCATTGCCAGCATCGTTATAAAACGCATCAAAAGCATCCACACCCAAACTCTGAGTTACTTCAGCTTTCGTCATTCCCTTTTTCAATGTGCCAATCTTATTGACATCTGTAAATTTTGGAGCGACCCAAAATTTATTTTGAGAGCACCCAGAAAACAGAATCAATGCCCCGAAAAAATAAAGAAGATTCCTCATAAGAAAAGTTTTTTCATAGTAATTAAATTTTATTTAGTCAAATATAAATAATTTATTTACTATTTGCACACACATATGCTTTTTTTTTCGTGAAATGGTTTGAAATTGCACACATGGCTGTGCATTTAGAGCGAATGCTTCGCGAGGGCAACTCGCGTTGCGAGGGTGTTTACACCACCAACTTCCCCGCTGTCTTCGCCACCACCTCTTCCAACGTAACATCCGGAGCCAATTCAACCAAATGAAACGCGCCGTCGCGGATGTCGAATACACCTAAATCGGTGACTACTTTTTTAATGCAATGAATGCCTGTTAAGGGTAGAGAACATTGTGGCAATAACTTCGAATTGCCCGCCTTGTCGCAATGCTGCATAGCCACAATGATGTTCTTCGCGCTGGCCACCAAATCCATGGCGCCGCCCATGCCTTTCACCATCTTGCCCGGTACTTTCCAATTGGCTATGTCGCCGTTCTCACTCACTTCCATGGCGCCCAAAATAGTTAAATCTACTTTCTGCGCTCTAATCATTCCGAAACTCATGGCACTGTCGAAAATGGAAGATCCGTCACGCAAAGTAACCGTCTGCTTCCCTGCGTTAATCAAGTCAGCATCTTCTTCGCCTTCGAAAGGAAATGGACCCATTCCCAAGATGCCGTTCTCACTTTGCAACTCAACTTCCATTCCTTCCGGAATGTAATTCGCTACCAACGTAGGGATGCCTATGCCTAAGTTCACGTAGGTTCCGTCTTGAACCTCCTGCGCAATGCGCTTTGCTATTCCAATTTTATCCCAAGCCATAATTATATTCTTTGACGAACAGTACGCTGCTCAATTCTCTTTTCGTAATTCACTCCCTGAAAAATGCGGTGCACATAAATGCCCGGCGTGTGAATGTGATCGGGGTCCAACGCTCCAAGCGGAACCAATTCTTCCACTTCCACAATGGTAATC
>CAMDFE010000179.1 GCA_945897395.1 Chryseobacterium gleum
GCATTTAATTTCCACATCTTTTCCTGTAATTGTTGTAGGTCCATAGAAATACGAAATATCCGAAACAGTATTTTATAGCATGGTTTCTGAAACAACAGTGTAGTCTTTGTTTTTTAACGTTACCTTTCTTCTAAATGTGAAGTTGTTCGATGGGCTGTGGTAGCGTCCAGTTTGAGAAACGAGTTCGTTGTTGTTTTTGCTTGAAACAACTTTGCCCCCACCATTGTAAGTAGCTACTTCGGACTTCAAGTTGTAGGACATGTTTGGAGCAGTAAGCGTCATTGCGCCGTCAGAGAAAACACAATTTTCATTGAGCGTTGCAGATTGCGTGGCATCGGTAAAAAATAATTTTTTTCCGGAAATCGAATACTCACCTGGTTTATTTACGCGAATGTTTCCGAAAGCCTGAAAATTTCCATTGCTGAATTTGTAGGCCGAATCGCAATAGAAATCTGTTCCGTCGAAGTTCAAATGGACATTTCCCAACAAACGCTGACCGTTGATAAGGTTCTTATTGAATGCAATCTTATCGGCGTGCACCAGCTGCACGTGTTTGCCTTGTCCATTTGTCTTCTGCGAAACCAGAAATACGGAAAGCGCAACAAGAACTATTTTAACGAAGTTGTGTATTGTTCGTAGTTTATCTTACAATGGTTTGCTCGCGGTCTGGTCCAACAGAAACATAGGTGATTGGAATTTCCAATTCCTTTTCAATAAATGAAATGTATTCTGAAAGTTCTTTAGGAAATGCCTCGATGGTTCTGATTTGAGTAAGGTCTGTGTTCCAACCTTTGAGGGTGGTGTATACAGGCTCAACCTTTCCATCTAACAAATCATAAGGCATTTCATCTGTTTGAATTCCGTTGATTTTGTAATGGGTACAGACATGAATTTCTTCAAAGACGCTGAGGATATCTGCTTTCATCATATACAACTCAGTCATTCCGTTTAAACGACAAGCATAGCGAAGAGCAGGAATGTCTAACCATCCGCATCTGCGCGCGCGTCCTGTTGTAGATCCAAATTCGTTGCCTTCTTTGCGCATTCTTTCACCCACTTCATTGTCTAATTCTGTTGGAAACGGACCGCTACCCACACGTGTGCAATACGCTTTGAAAATTCCAAAAGCAGATCCAATAGAATTTGGAGCAACACCCAAGCCCGTGCAAGCACCAGCAGCAACCGTGTTGCTTGAAGTTACAAACGGGTAAGAACCGAAGTCAATGTCTAAGAGAGAACCCTGAGCTCCTTCCGCCAATATTTTTTTGTCTTCACGAATGGCTTTGTGTAGGTAATTCTCGCTATCGATAAATGTCAATGTTTTCAGCACTTCAATTCCTTCGAACCAAGCAGTTTCCATTTCATCTAATGAATATTCAAATTGAAAATGCGAAAGCATTTTTTTGTGCTTTTCAACAAGCGTGTTATACTTCTCAATGAAATTTTCAGAAAGAATGTCTCCAATTCGTAAACCGTTGCGACCGGTTTTGTCCATATAAGTTGGGCCAATTCCTTTCAGGGTAGATCCAATTTTCGATTTTCCTTTTTCAGCTTCTGACGCTGCATCTAGAAGTTTGTGTGTTGGGAGAATGAGATGCGCTTTTTTCGAAATAAGAAGTCGCGCAGCTACATCAACATTTTTTGCTTTGAGTTTTTCGATTTCCGTAGCGAAAACAATCGGGTCAATAACAACTCCGTTTCCAACAACGTTGGTTACATGATCATGAAAAATCCCACTAGGTATGGTGTGAAGAACGTGTTTCGTTCCATTGAATTCAAGGGTATGGCCAGCGTTTGGTCCACCTTGAAATCTGGCTACGATGTCATATTTCGGAGTTAATACATCGACAATTTTTCCTTTTCCTTCGTCGCCCCATTGAAGGCCTAACAATACGTCTACTTTGCTCATTCTGATTTGTAAAGAGCAAAAGTAATGGGTTATTTAAAATAAGCCTTATTTTCTTCAAGGAAAGTTTCCAACTTACTTATCATAATGAGTCTGCTAACGACTTTCATATTGGAATCTAGTGCAATTAAGGTTGGTGTAGATGGGGAGGGGTAATGCTTAGCCAGAAACGGACGCTTGTCCATCGGAGGAAGGACGTTGATCCAGGGCTGCTGATGTGTTGCAAGATGATTTTTCCAGGGGGCTTCTTCTTTATCAATGGAAATGGCATAGACTTCCAAGCCCTTTTCGTGGTATTTCTTGTAAATTTCTACAAGTTGTGGGTGGAACTCTTCGCAATGCGAGCAACTGCTCTTCCAAAACATAACCAGCGTTATTTTATTCTTTTTGCACGTTTCTTCCAACGAAATTATTTTCCCTTCGGTGTTGGGGTATTTCAGTTCCGCGGCCTTTTTTCCTGGAGCGCAATTCTTTAAAGATTCAATGAGATTTTTTGTGTTCACATTGAATGAAGCATTGTCAGAACAACCGTCGGCGTAATTGTTCAAGTAATACGTTAGTCCGTATTCATTTTTATAATCCAACATTTTGTTCAAAATGAAAGAATGCAAATACTGATTAACGGTTTCGTTTTCACCCATTCTTCCTAGCAGTTCATCGGTGAATTTCTGAGCATATTCTTTCGGATAAGCTTTGTATAGTTGATTGAAGTATTGGTTCAATCCACGAACGAATGCATAATGGAAAAGAATAATTTCGTTGTTGTAATCAACATTTCCAAGAAAATGTTTGAAGTAATTGGTGCTGTCGAACTGCATGAAATCATGGGGAAGTCTTCTTGAGAAAAGCGGAGCTATGTTCGCGTATACCTCCGTTAGATTGCCCTCTTTTCCTTTCTCGAGAATTCTATTGTTGATGATTTTTTGCTTGTTTAAAAATGCAGGATGAGCAATCGATTTGTAACTATCGTATTCCAGTTGAAGCGCTGAATAGAGGGTAGCCAATTCCACATAATCTGTTTGCTCTACTGAATTATATAACGAAGAGGGTAGACCGTTTAGTTTTGAAAAATCGAGAGTTATCTCAATTAACTTCGGAAGTGTTTTCGGGTTCACATAGAAGTCAGTCCAGGCCTTTCCTGTTCCTGAAAATCGCAAGCGGTACTGACCAGCATGGGAGGGTGAAAATGTAAGGGAAACGTTACTGGCAACATCTAAATCGGCATTGGCAAGAATTTGCCATTGATCTTTTTCAAAAGCTTCGAGAAATACTTTTTTCGAATTCTGTGCAGGAATGTTTTCCACATGAAGTTTCAGATTGGTTTGTGCAAAACCAATCGAAAGTCCGAATGCTAGAATTATGCTAAAAAGTGATTTCATAGTGAAAAAAAAAGGTCACCGAAGTGACCTTTTTGAAGAGGTTAAAGATTATTTACCTTGAGAAAGTTTCTCCATTTCTTTATCGAAAGTCTCTTTGAATTTCTCGTAGTTGTAGTCTGCTTTCAATTTGTCGTTTTTAGACAAACCGCTTTGGTAAGCGTCTGCAATTGAGTTCCCGCTTAATTCAAGAGCAACATAACTCACATATGTTCCGTCAGCACGTTGAGTTAATTTCTCACAGATTTCTATACAACCGCGAAGCTCTTGGTCAACTACTGTGCGAGCCATTTCGTTGAAAGACTCAGTAACTTCCTCTTTGTTATTGACTTCAGTTGAGTTAACGTAGTTGTCTCCAACAATTTTCATTGTAGCGTTAATTGTTTTTGCCATTTCAGACATAGAGTTTGAACGCGCTTTTTTCTTAGCCGTTTCACGATCCATGCTCTCGCCGGTAGCAGTTGAACGGAAAGCTTCTTTGGTGCTTTTGAATTCAGAACCCGAGCAATACTCGTTGATGATTACTTCTCCCTTAGGATCTGGTGTTTTTACTTCGTCTTTGTTCTTTTTACAAGAAGGAATAGCAACCATTGTCATTGCAGCAATTGCTAAAAGGGTAATACGTGTTTTCATTTTGTCAAGATATTAGTTGAATTGTTGTTTTCAGTTATTATGCCAAACTTACAAAATTATTTTAATTATTTCGCTAATAAGCGTTGTTTCAACGTTTTCACGTTCTTTTTTATAGGCTTCCAAGACTGCGTTTTCGTGAGAAAGTTGCACTCCCTTTATTCCGTTGATGCTTTTTTCGAAAATAGCAGAGCTTGTTTTTGTGTC
>CAMDFE010000180.1 GCA_945897395.1 Chryseobacterium gleum
GTCAAAACTGTGCAGGAAAACATCACCATAAGCGTTGGTCAATTGCAGGGCTGCGCCCAACAACATCGCGAATAAAAAGAAAATCGCATAGCGATAATTTTTAAACATTGAAAAGGCATGTAATCCAAAAGCTTGCAAGTATCCTTTGCTTTCCATATTCTTTCCCAAGGGCGGACAAGCGGGCAGGGTAAAGGAATAAACACCTAAAATCAAAGATGCAATTCCACCTAAATAAAATTGAAATTCATGGGTCTCATTTCCAGTTAAACTTACGGTCCAAAGGGCGACAATAAATCCAACGGTTCCCCAAACACGAATAGGAGGAAAGACTTTTACGACATCAATTCCTGGCTCTCGCGATAAAATGGCGTAGGCGACAGTATTTGATAAGGAGATGGTTGGCATATAGAACACCATCGTCAATAAGATTCTCCAGAACATTTCATCCGGGGTAGAAGATGCAGGGACAAAGAATAAGCATATACCGCCTAATATGTGCAATACACCGTATAGCTTTTCTGCGTTAATGTACCGGTCGGAAAGTATTCCAGCAATAGCTGGCGTAAATAGGGCAGAGATACCCATGGTAGAGAAGATCACTCCGAATTGGTCAGGACCCCATTGCTTAGTTTTAAACCAAAAAGCGCCTATCGTAATTAGCCAACATCCCCATATGAAAAACTGAAGAAAACTTAATGCGGTGAGACGTTGCTTGATCATGCGGAAAGAGTTTAGTTATTGAATGCAAGAAGCGTACAAGCCGCCTCTATAACATTTTTGTTTTTTAATAATTCAGCTGCACGGGCATGAAGCGATTGTTCCAACGCTTCTGCATTTCCTTCATGCTCTAAAAATAGGTCAGAAAGCTCTATTAATTTGTATTCATTCACATCAGTCTCGTTCGGAAGGGCTTGCAAATTGCCCAACATGCCTAAATCATTTCCAGTCAAAATCTTCGAAAAGCGAATGTCTTCGGGTAAAGCATCGATGCCAATTCCAATTTTTTCATTCGGCTTCGGAACTTCGAACAATCCGTCAATGGCGCGAACATAGTAGTCTCCCCCTGCACGCGCAACAAGATCAGCCTTGAGCATATCTATTCTTCCGTTTTCATCGAGAATGGAATCGTTGATGTGAACACGAACGATTTCGCAAACGACTAAGTTGCCTGCACCGCCTTCGGTTCCGAGTTCAATGACTTCTTTCACTTTACATTCCAATTGAATAGGCGATTCAGCAACGCGCGGAACGCGAACGGCTTCAGAAGCCAATTCAGTCACTCCAGCTTTAATGAATTCATTTACTCCAGCAGCGTATTCAACGCTGCTTAACGAGCATTGCTGAACCAAGCTGTAATTCACAATATTTATGACACACTCAGGAACACGCTTCACGTTCTCATAGGTGTGCTTGGTCGTATTGTCCCGACCTCTGCGAGCAGGGGAGAAAATAGCAATGGGTGGATTCGCAGAAAAGACATTGAAGAAACTGAACGGAGAAAGATTCGGCGTTCCGTTTTCATCTATTGTGCTCACCCATGCAATTGGGCGAGGAGCAACGCTGCCTAAAAGAAGTTGATGCAATTTCCCAACGGGAATTTCACCGGGAATAAATGTGGCCATATTATTTTTTTGAAAGCGCTTCCACTTCGGAAACGGAGTCCATTACTTTTTTCTTCAATTCATCTTTGAACTGCGCTATACGTTGCATCAATTGCGCGTCGGCAACGGCTACAATTTGAGCGGCAAGAATTCCTGCGTTACGCGCACCATCGAGGGCAACGGTGGCAACGGGAACTCCAGCTGGCATTTGAAGAATGCTTAGTACACTATCCCAGCCGTCGATACTATTCGAAGATTTAATTGGAACACCAATAACAGGAAGGGGAGTGAGAGAAGCAGTCATTCCTGGTAAATGCGCCGCCCCACCGGCTCCGGCTATAATTACCTGAACACCCCTACTGGCGGCGCCCTTGGCGTACTCGAACATACGGTCAGGGGTGCGATGAGCACTAACTACACTAATTTCAAAGGGGACATTCAACAGGGAAAGAACATCTGCAGCTTCTTGCATAATGCGCAAGTCGCTCTTACTTCCCATTATAATTCCTACCATAGTCTTTATTGTTTGTGTCGTCACTCAAATCCTATGGATCAGAGATTTACTTATTGTTTCTTTTGTCTAACTCGTCGCGAAGCTTCGAAGCTAACTCGTAATCTTCATTCAACAAGGCCTCATTGAGTTTCTTCAAGATTTCTTCCGGAGTCAAGACTTCTTCCAAATCATCTTCAGTTATGTCAAGGTCGAAATCCAAATCGTCTCCTTCCGTCAATGCACGCATATCTCTTCCAACTTCATCCATAACCTCCTTCGCACAATAGATAGGTGCTCCAAAGCGAATAGCTATGGCCACAGCATCGCTCGTGCGCGAGTCTACTTCAATAGTTTTTCCATTTCCTCTCACAATAATACGCGCATAAAAAATGCCATCGATCATCTGATAAATGAAAACTTCTTCCACATGAATTTCAAAATTCTCGGCAAGAGAAACGAAGAGGTCGTGCGTAAGCGGACGAGTGATTGGCATTTTTTCCATGACAATCACAATGCTGTGTGCTTCAGCTGGACCAATGACAATGGCTAAGCTGCGGGCACCCGCTATTTCGGTGAGTGCCATGACATACGCCCCGTTCGAGCTGCTGCTCGGGGTAATGTCTACCAGGTCAAGCTGAATTTTATTGGCCATTATTTTGTCGCGTTGAACACTTTTGCTGCTGCTATTAATTGAGGAACCACTTCGAACGCATCGCCAATAATTCCGTAGTCAGCTGCCTTGAAGAAGGCTGCCTCTGGATCTTTGTTTATCACAACAATAACCTTCGATCCGTTCACTCCAGCAAGGTGTTGAATAGCTCCGCTAATTCCTACCGCAATGTACAAATTCGGACGAATGGCAATTCCCGTTTGTCCAACGTGCTCATGATGAGGGCGCCATCCGATGTCGGAAACTGGACGCGAACAAGCGGTTGCTGCTCCTAATTCTTTTGCTAATTCTTCAATCATTCCCCAATTCTCAGGGCCTTTCATTCCTCTTCCCGCAGAGACAACTTTGTCTGCTTCTGGCAATGGAATAGACTCACTCTCTTCAACACGAACTTCTTTCACACGAACACGTGCAGTTCCAACTTCCGCAGTGAATGCGGTAACAGGACATGCTGCGCCTGCTGCGCTCACTCCATATGAATTAGGAAGAACGGTAACAATACTTATTTCAGAATTCACGGTAACGTGCGCAATGGCTTTCCCCGAGAATACATTTTTCTTAACGATATTTCCAGTTGGAAGGAAAGATGCTCCTGAAACCAACCCGGCGTTCAAACGAACAGATAGGCGAGGGGCAACCGATTTTCCAATTAAATCCTGAGAAAGAACAATGGCAGTGGCGCCACTTTCTTTTTGAGCAGCTAACATAAGCTTGGTGATTTGCTCACCGTCTGCAGCGCTCAATGCATCCATCTTCCATACTTCATTTGCACCCGCTGTTCCTAAAACTGAAGCGTCAATGCTTCCGTAAGTAATGGCGATACAAGTTCCTCCAACGCTTGCAGACCAAGCTGATGCGTATGAAACAGCCTCTAAAGAAGACTTTGTGAATTTACCGTTGAGGTGTTCTGCGAATACGATTGTTTTCATGTTCAGTTCGGTATTAGATGACTTTCGCCTCTTGATGTAACAATGTGATTAATTCTGCAGCGTTAGCTGGGTCTACAAATTTGCAAGCGCTCTTAGCAGGTGGCAATTCGTAATTGTTTACCGAAGTAGTTGCCGCAGTACTTTCAACAGAAACAACTTCTAGCGCTTTAGTGCGCGCCGCCATAATGCCACGCATGTTCGGAATGCGCTGCTCAGCCATTCCTTTCGCAGCGCTGATTACCGCAGGAAGATTCACTTCCAATACTTCCATTCCTCCAGTTACTTCTCTTTCGCAAGTAGCAACACCGTTAGCCACATCAAGCTTCGCAGCCAACGCAACCAATGGCATATCTAAAAGTTCAGCCACCATTCCAGGTACAACAGATCCGTTGTAATTGATGGTTTCCTTTCCACATAAAAT
>CAMDFE010000181.1 GCA_945897395.1 Chryseobacterium gleum
GGTACATTCAGAACGGTGGAAGTGGAAGATTTAACGAAGCACAAAACAGACAGTGAGCAATTGATAATTCCTGAAGCGACTGCCGATTTGGTGAACGACGCAAGAGAAAAGGGAAAGCGAGTTTGTGCTGTTGGAACAACAACACTTCGAGCCTTTGAAAGTAGCGTGGGAACGAACAATACGTTAAAGGCTTTTGACGGATGGGCGAGTAAGTTTATTTTCCCACCGCATGATTTCCAGATAGCGGATAGTTTAATAACGAATTTTCACGAGCCACAAAGTGTGTTGTTAATGATGACAACGGCCTTTGGAGGTTATGATTTCGTTATGGAAGCATACAAAGAAGCCATTAAGAAGAAATACAGATTCTTCTGTTACGGTGACGCTATGTTGATCATCTAAAAACACCCACAAACACGCTGAATCAGGAAAATTTAATGTTTTCATGAAAGAAATGTTGAAAAGTGTTTGCAGATAAGAAAAAAGATTGTATTTTCGCACCCCCAAATTTTAGGGAATTGACTTTAAGAATAGAGATAAAATGGATACGTTGAGTTACAAAACACCATCGGCAAACAAGGAATCTGCGAATAAGCAGTGGTTGATTGTTGATGCAGAAGGAAAGAATCTTGGACGTTTGTCTAGTGAAGTTGCAGCTGTGCTTCGCGGTAAGCACAAGCCATTGTTTACACCGCACGCAGACTGCGGAGACTACGTGATAGTTGTAAACGCAGAGAAGATAGCACTTACTGGAAAGAAGTGGGATGAGAAGGTTTACATACGCTACACCGGCTATCCTGGAGGTCAACGTTTCGCTAGCCCGAAAGAAATGATGGCTAAGCATCCAACTGCAATGGTTGAGATGGCTATACGCGGAATGCTTCCAAAGAATCGTTTGGGTCGTGAAGTATTTAGAAACTTGTATGTTTATGCAGGTACTAACCACGAGCAAATAGCTCAGCAACCATCAGTTTATACTTTAAAAGGATAATTTAGTCAATGGCAACTACTACGCAATATACCAATACTTCAGGTCGTCGTAAGACCGCAGTAGCACGTGTTTACCTTTCAGAAGGAACAGGTAAATTTGAAATCAACGGAAAAGATTACGCACATTATTTTCCAACGTTGGTACTTCAGTACCGCGTTAACCAACCTTTCATCCTAACCGGAAACGAAGGGAAGTACGATTTCAAAGCAAACATCAACGGTGGTGGAATGACTGGTCAAGCAGAAGCAGTTCGTTTGGCTGTCAGCAAAGCATTAATAGAACTTAATCCCGATTGGAAGCCAGCTTTAAAAGCTGAAGGTCTTACCACTCGTGATCCACGTATGGTTGAACGTAAGAAGTTCGGTCAACGTAAGGCTCGTGCACGCTTCCAGTTCTCTAAGCGTTAATCGCTGGAGAACTTTATGGAAAGCTTATCGAGCTTGTTTAGCATCCAAACTTCAAAGACTCGTATTTCGGTATGGCTACTTTGGGGTTGACTTTTAGAGAACGTAAACAAGAATAAAATAAAAAATGGCAAAAGTTACTTTTGATGAATTGCTAGATGCCGGAGTACACTTCGGACACCTTAGCCGCAAATGGAATCCTAACATGGCTCCGTACATCTTCGGAGAGAAAAAAGGAATTCACATCATTGATTTGAACAAGACAATTGTTAAGCTTGAAGAAGCTTGCAATGCAATGCGTCAAATCGCAAAATCTGGAAAGAAAATCCTTTTCGTTGCAACCAAGAAACAAGCTAAAGATATCGTTGCTGAAAAAGTAAGCGCTATCGGGATGCCTTTCGTTGTGGAGCGTTGGCCTGGTGGAATGTTAACGAACTTCGTTACCATTCGTAAGGCGGTTCGTAAAATGACTTCTATTGAGAAAATGGAAGCTGACGGAACTGCTGCTACCATGAGCAAAAGAGAGCGTCTTCAAATGACTCGTACTGTTACCAAAATGCGTAAGAACTTAGGTTCTATTGCAGACATGAACCGTGTTCCTGCTGCATTATTCGTTATTGATGTAATGAAAGAACATATCGCAGTTGCTGAAGCTATGCGTTTGGGTATTCCAGTATTCGCAATGGTTGATACCAATAGCGATCCACGTAAAATCGATTTCGCTATTCCAGCGAATGACGACGCTACAAAGTCTATCAGCAAAATTTTAGATGTAGCTATCGAAGCTATTGCTGAAGGATTGGCTGAGCGCAAAACGGATAAGGATACAGGGGACACAGGGGAAGAAATTCCAGCAACAGCTGAAAAGAAAGAAGATAGAAAGCCAGCTACGCGCAAGCGCACGCCAAAGGCTTAATTTTTTTAATGAATTAATTTTTTGAATCATGAATATTACAGCAACAGATGTAAACAAGCTTCGCACCATGACAGGTGCGGGTATGATGGATTGCAAGAAAGCACTTACCGAAGCGGAAGGTGATTTCGAATTGGCAGTTGAATTGCTTCGTAAAAAAGGTCAGAAAGTGGCTGCAAGCCGCGGAGATCGTGATGCAACAGAAGGAGTTGTTTTAGCTAAATCTAGCGCAGACAACACTGGTGGTTACATTATTGTTTTGAACTGCGAAACGGATTTCGTAGCGAAAAACGAAGGTTTCGTAAGTTTCGCGACCGCTATTTTGGATGCTGCTATCGCGAACAACGCGAACAGCCCGGAAGCAGTGAAGGCTTTAACTTACCCTGGAACTTCTTTAACTATTGAAGAAAGAATTACTGAGGAAATTGGAAAAATCGGAGAAAAGATTGATTTGTCTCAAGCAGCTCAAATCAACGCTGGATTCGTTTATTGCTACAACCACCCAGGTAACAAATTGGCTTCAATTGTTGGTTTCAACAAGGAAACTTCTAATGATGTTGCGAAAGACGTGGCTATGCAAACTGCAGCTATGGCTCCAGTTGCATTAGACGAGTCATCAGTTCCAGAAGAATTGAAATTAAAGGAAATCGAAATTGGAAAAGAATTGGCTATCAACGAAGGCAAACCTGCTGAAATGGCTGAGAAAATTGCAATGGGCCGTTTGAACAAATGGTTTAAAGAAACTACTTTGGTGAATCAAGAATTCATTAAGGACAGCAAATTAAGCGTTGGTCAATATGTGAAGTCAGTAGATAAAGATTTAGCTATCTCTGGTTTCTTACGTTTCGGATTATAATTCAAATTGAATTAGAAATAAAAAGGGCTGTCTTCGGACAGCCCTTTTTGCATGTAATTTATTTCAATGTAGATCTGTGTTTTGGGGCTGACGCCGTTCGTGGGTCTATTTGAATAAATTCTAAATAATTTGTCTGCTGTATAAGTGATTCCGATTGTATTTTCGCACAGCAAAACAAAAACCAACATGGGTCTTTTTACATCATCACTCATTAAGAAATACTGGATGGCCGCTACAGGCTTGTTCCTTATTTCGTTCCTTGTCGTTCACGCGGGAATTAACGCTATGATTTTCTTCAACGATGGGGGGGAAACCTTCAACGAGTGGGGACATTTTATGGGAACCAATCTAATAGTGCGAACCATGGAAATTGGTTTGTTCTTGGGTTTGATTTTACATATCGTAGACGGGCTAATGCTTTACTTCCAAAACCGTAAGGCGCGTCCGATTAATTACGCTTACAATAAGCCTTCAGCTAGTAGCACTTGTTATTCAAGAAGCATGGCTTTATTGGGGACCTTGATTCTTATTTTCTTTGTTATTCACCTTAAAGATTTTTGGTTGAAGACACGTGTAACAGGTTTAACTGTTATGCCAAGTCACGTTAAGATCGACGGTGTTATGCACGAGAATTTATTTGCAGAAATGTTGTTGGTATTTAAAAACCCAATGGCAGTTGTTATTTATTTACTGGGATGTTTTTCTTTGTTCTGGCATCTGTTTCATGGATTCAGAAGTGCTTTTCAGTCGTTGGGATTGAACCACAGAAAATATGCTTCAACCATTGAATTGGCAGGTTCTGTATATGCAGTTGTGATATCAGTATTGTTCGCATCTATGCCAGTTGCGATGTACCTCGGTTGGGTTAAATAATTCGGATTAAAAATTACTTCCAATGAAGTTAGACGGTAAAATTCCAGAAGGGCCTCTTGATCAAAAGTGG
>CAMDFE010000182.1 GCA_945897395.1 Chryseobacterium gleum
TCTACCTGCACAACAAAAAAAAAATTAACCTCGTTTTCAACCTTCGTTGATGCGTTTACTAAACTTTTTCTTAACCTTACAGTCACATTGTTTCTTTAAAGCGGACGCAAAAGTAGTCATAATATTCATTCGTGCAAGAGTTTCAGTAAAATATTTTTTATTTATTTTCTCGACTTCTACGCAAAACACTCAAAAACAACGTCCTATAAAAAAAACTTTTTTCGTTTTATTTTATGACAATCGCTTTCCACCGCGAAAAACAACGCCATTAATGATAGTCTGATCCACTTTCGTACGTAACATCTCTTTCTCAGAAGCTTTCAAAATATCTAAATTTAATACCGTGAAATCTGCCAATTTTCCAACTTCAATAGATCCCTTTTCTGCTTCTTCAAAATTCGATACTGCCGCCCACACTGTCATCCCATAAAGCGCTTCCAAAGCACTTAACGACTCATTCGCTGCGAATGTTTCACTTCCCTCTTTAAACTCCTTTCGGAAAACCGCAGTGTGAAACGTACGCAAGGGATCCATTACCTCAACTGGAAAGTCTGTTCCCAAGGACAACATATTTGAATAACTCAACAGTCTTTTGTAATTGTATGCATATCTCAATCGCGATACTCCCAAACGCGATAAAGCCCAGGGAGCGTCGCTAATGGCATGCGTAGGCTGAACACTAGGTATAACGCTGTATTGCTGAAACATTGAGAAATCGGACGAGTCTACCACCTGAGCATGCTCAATTCTCCAACGCTTGTCGTTCACTCCTTCTAATAATTCACCGTACCACTTTAACACAACCGCAGTCGCACTGTCGCCTATGGCATGTGTGCAAACCTGAAATCCACGAGCATAGGCCGCTGCGAAACGAAAACGAAAATAACTCGCGTCATTTAACAATGCTCCCTTCGTCGTTAGAACATCTGCATATGCTTGTTTCAAACAGGCGCCACGACTGCCCAACGCACCATCTGCCATGAATTTTATGCTTCGTATTTTCAACATGGAAGACGTCGTATCCGGACCTCTTTCCATCCAATATTGAAAGTCTTTGTCGGAAGCATTCAACATTGCATAAACTCGCAAATGAAAATCTCCACTTTTTTGAAGTGAATCAATAATTTTTAAATCATCGGTGTCTATTCCTGCTTCATCAATGGTTGTTAATCCTGCTGCTATACAGTCGCTTTGACCTTCAATTAAAAGTGCTGCCTTTTCTTTATTCGAAGCCAATGGAATTGCATTCAAAACCCTCGTCATGTCATTGTCTAACAGCACACCATTTTCCACCTGAACTCCTGCCCTTCTCATTGCTTCGTCGTTGGCTATTGCGGCGTGCCCGTCAATGCGAATAAGCACGACAGGCGTTTGAGGGAATAGATTACTCAGTGCTGAATTCGTTGGAATACCGTCTGAACGGACATTCCCTTCCGACTGTGATGTCCAATCGTTCTGATCCCATCCCCTTCCAATTAACCATCCACTTGCTCTTTTAACTGGAAAGTTTTTGCACTTCTCAACGATTTCATTCCATGAATTTGTTCCAACTAAATCGAGATCGTTTTTCATTAGTGAATACCCTAACAAATGGGCGTGAGCATCTATAAATCCAGGGTAGACATGTTTCTTTTCCATATCATATATAGAAGCTGATTTGTACCCGTTGAGAATTTCGTTTTCCGGCCCAACAGCCACTATTTTTCCATCGCGAATAGCAACAGCTTCATAGGTGTCGCTGTTGGCATTCAAGCTATGGAAAGTTCCGTTGTGAAGAATAAGATCTACTTGTTCTTTCGGTGAGCAGCTCGCGAATGCGATGCTTACAATTGCTATAAAAAAATATCGCATTTTATTTTCTATAAACCACATTCGCGTTGGGTTGTGCCGTTGGCATAATGACCAATTCTTGAATGCAGACGTGTTCAGGTAAATTCGATAAAAACCAAACGGTGTTGGCAATGTCTTGTCCGTTCAATGGAGTGAACCCTTTATACACAGCATCGGACGTTTCTTTATTCTGATCGAAACGCACCATGCTGAATTCTGTTTCGGCAGCGCCGGGAGCAATCTCTCCCACACGCACGCCATACGCAGCGGCTTCCAAACGCATACTTTCCGAAAGCATTTTTACAGCCGCTTTTGTTGCGCTGTATACATTTCCACCTACATACGAATTTCTTCCCGCGACAGAACCCGTGTTAATAATGTAACCACTGCCCTGCTCTTTCATGATAGGCAAGACGGCTTTCGCGACATACAAAAAACCTTTGATATTGGTATCGATCATTTCTTCCCAATGATCCAAATCCGCATGTATCAATTCGTCTTTCCCACGCGATAATCCTGCGTTATTAAACAGAACATCGATGTGTTTGAAGGAAGATGGCAATGATTGGAAAAACGCAGTTACTTCTTTTTCGTTTTGAACGTCTAGCGAATGAACGAGCAATTGATCCTCACTTCCAGCTAGTAATTTCAATTCATTCAAAGGTTCTATTCTTCTTGCGAGCGCAATGACCTTCCAATTGTTTTTCAAAAATAATTCAGCGGTGCACTTTCCAAATCCGGAACTGGCTCCCGTAATGCACACTGTCTTTTGCATGTCTTAGTTGAATTTCACCAACACGGATTCAATGATACTAGCCGCTTCTTCGCAACGCTTTTGAGAACGAGCCATGAGTCCGAAAACTTCTTGCTGTTTAATTAGCTCAATGGGGTCAGCTCCTTCACTGAAAAGCTTCGCTATTGAAGTCTCCTGAAGCACGTCCATTTTGCGCTCTAGTTCGCGTATTGCTGCAATTCTATTTCTCGCAGACTCTGAATACCTGAATTTCTTCAAGTTTTCCATTAGCTCTTCCAACACTTTCGTGCTGTCCCAAATTACTTGTGCCATTTCACCAAAAACAACAGGTATGTTGTGTATTTTGTACAATTCAATACGCTTTGAAACTCCGTACATATCGTCTACGATGTCATCAATTACAATTGCCAATTGATACACCTCTTCTCTGTCGAATGGAACATTGAAATTCGCCTCTACTTCTAACTTTAAAGCATCTGTCAAGTCGTCGCCTACATGCTCTAAATCATAAATTTCACTGTGCAGCTGAATGCGTTTTACACTATCAACTTCAAATGACTCCTTCAGTATTTTAGCAGTGCGAACTGCATTTGTAACCGCAGCTTGAAAAAGCGGAAAACACTTCTTGTCTTTAGGCACTAATGCTTGAAGAATTGAATTCAGGTTGATTGACATCTTGAAGAAAATTTTTAGAACACGAATGTAAGGTCAAAAAGTTATTTCAATGTGACCAAATTGTTTTGATTCGTATTAAAGTTGGATTACCTATTTTTGCGGTCTAATCAAATTTCAAAAGAATGAGTTGGTTCACGAGAAAAAACAAAGGTATTACGACGCAGAATCAAGAGAAGAAGGAAATTCCAGAGGGGTTGTGGTACCAATGTCCAGAGTGCAAGCACGTTGTTACAAGTGAGCAGCACGCTGAACACGATTGGGTTTGCGAAGCTTGCGAGTATCATGAGAAAATTGGATCGCTTCAGTATTTTTCAATCTTCTTCGATGAGCATGAGTGGGTTGAAGTAGCTGAGCACATGAAAAGCGCTGACCCTTTAACGTTTACTGACACGAAGAACTATAAGGATCGAATTAAGACGACCATTGCGAAAACCGGATTGAAAGATGCGCTGCGCGTTGGTTTTGGAAAGATTGAACATGAGAATGCGGTAATTGCTTGTATGGACTTCGCGTTCATTGGTGGCTCAATGGGATCTGTTGTGGGTGAAAAGTTTGCAATGGGCGTAGACAAAGCCATTGAAGCACATTGTCCGTTTATCTGTATTTCGAAATCTGGCGGAGCCCGTATGATGGAAGCCGGATTTTCATTAATGCAAATGGCGAAGACATCTGCTAAGCTGACACAATTGGCTGACGCTGGACTTCCGTATATATCTATTCTTACCGATCCAACAACAGGCGGTGTTACGGCATCGTTCGCGATGTTAGGCGATTTAAACATTGCTGAACCGAA
>CAMDFE010000183.1 GCA_945897395.1 Chryseobacterium gleum
GTGTTGGAAGATTATTCAAGCACCCGTTAATCTGATTAGCAACGCGATATTTCTTACGCATTACAACAAAGCATCTGAAATTAAAAACAGCGGAGAGTCCTATCGTCCTCTTATACTAAGCACTGCGAAAGCACTCATGTTGATCAGCGCCATTGGCGCTATTATCATCGTGGCCTTCGCCCCTTCCCTCTTCGCATTTGTATTTGGAGAAGAATGGCGGGCTTCTGGAGAAATGGCAAGATGGCTTGCACCGTTATTTGTGTTGAATTTTTCTGTCTCGCCTTTTTCATTCACAGCCATTTTAGAAAACGCGCAGAACAAAGCGCTCGGACTAAACATTATAGATGTCATTTTAAAAATGTCAGCCCTCTATGTCGGTTATTTATTCAATAGCTTGAACTGGGCTATTGGGTTGTATTCGTTGGTGAGCAGTATCATGTACGTGATTACTTTCCTTTGGTATTTGCATTTGGCGAAGCCTAAACATTCTGTAGCATGAAACAACTGCTGCAGTCTGCCTTCGTAAAGAATACTGCAATACTGCTTATTGGAACGGCCTCTGCGCAAGCCATTCAAGTGCTTGGAGCTTTCGCCCTAGCACGAATTTATGACCCCACGGAATTCGCTGTATTCTCTTTTTTCACCGCATGCACTTCCATCATTCTGTCCTTTTCTTCTTTGCGATTTGAACTGGCCATTGCACTTCCTAAATCTGCTGAAGAAGCTGAACAATTGGTAGCGCTTTCATTGCGCACCTTGTTACGTGTTTTAGGATTGGTTGTATTGGGAATTGTGCTCGTATTCGCTGGACAAAGCGTTTTGACCTATAAAATTCCAAGCGCAATCTTATTGGTACCTGTATTCACCTTCTTCGCAGGATTCACGCAAATATTAAATTACTGGTCAACGCGCAACGGAACTTTCACGCGTAACGCTCTTTCTAAAATAAGCGTCGCTGCAGTTACTGTTGGAACGAGTTTGTTGTGGGGATTCATTTCGGAAGATCCGATTGGACTTATTTACGGCGCTATTCTCGGACAGGTGATTGGTTGGTTTATCATAGGATTCAACTATTCCAAATTGGCCATTCAAGCGTGGAAGAATTTATCGAATCACGATGCGAAATTGCTATGGAAATCATACAGCAAATTTCCAACATACAACGCGCCGAACGCCTTGGTAGATAACCTTCAGCAATATGGCATTGTGTTTTTATTGGGAACCTTTTTCGCGAGCGAAATAAGTTCTTACTACTTTCAATCGCTTCGCATTCTTGCAGCACCGTTAGCACTTATTGGCGCGAGCATTTACCAAGTGTTTTATCCGAAAGCAGCGCAAGCTTTTCACGACACTAAAAATATTCGCTCGTATGTCTTGAAGATTTACGGGGTGCTATTCGCAGTTGGATTCCCCATTTTCGGAATTCTATTTCTATTCACCGAAAATATTTTCGTTTTCCTTTTGGGTGAAACTTGGCGTATGACCGCAGTGTATGCGCACATACTCATTCCATTCATCTTCGCGAATTTCCTTATCTCTCCGGTAAGCGCAGTAACCGCTGTGGTGCACAAGCAGCATCAGTCGTTCGCGTTCTCGCTGGTTGGACTTTCGCTCAAAATAATAAGCATTGTTGTGGGTGGAATCATGCACGATCCGATTCTCGGATTTACCCTTTTCAGTTTATCTGGCGTGGGTATCATGCTTAGCGGAATGTTCTGGTATTGGTACATCGCAAAAGAACGCGAAACTTTGGAGCATTTGGGCTAAATTTGAACATGCTCAAACGCAGAATCCTTTTTTATTTATCGAAGTGGATTAAGCCCGTCATGATTGGACGTTACAAGCGTTCCGACGGAACGGTTCTTCCGCTTACGCGCATTTGCAGTTCTACTTTTTTACAAGGTGAAAAGAATTTTCATGTGGAAGACAACGTGTACATTGGTCACGCGAATTTCATAGATGCTTCAAACGGATTAACCATTGAAGAAGGCTGTCAGGTCACGAATTTCGTGAGTATTATTACGCATTCCAGTCATGACGCCATTCGTTTATACGGACAGAAATACGCTTCCACTCCAAAGAAATTAGCCTACAACGAAGGGCAAGTCAAGATTGGAAAGTACTCCTTCATTGGACCGCACGCGGTTATTATGCCGGGAACAACACTTGGAAAAGGAAGCCTCGTTTCGGCATACAGTTTTGTGAAAGGTTCTTTCCCCGATTACGCAATTATTTCAGGTAATCCGGCTGTTGTTGTTGGCGACACGCGAGACCGCGACAGCAAATGGTTAGCAGACCACGCAGACCTTAACGCCAATTACCAATCTTGGAACGAAGGGTAAAATGAAGAATAAGAAATTGCTCATCATTGGTAGTGCTTCCATTCACACCGAAAACTTTTTTCAATTGATGAAAGAAGATTTTGAAGAAGTGAAACTCATCACCGATGTGAACTTCAGTCTTTCGAGTCTCTCTGCACAGTGCAACACGCCTCGAAAAATCCGAAACATCGCGAAGCAATTCAATCCAGATATCGTTCACATTCATCAGGTCAATAGTGTTGCCTATTACGCTTTGAAAGCAGTTTTACCCTTGGGAATTCCAACGGTCCTTACAGCCTGGGGCAGCGACATTTATTTAACTCCACATCGGAATTTCTTGTTGAAGTATTTGGTGCGTTGGAATCTGAAACACGCACACTCTTTTACCGCCGACTCGAACGATTTAGCGCAAGCCATGCAAGCGCTTATTCCGGAAAAGAAAATTGATATTCTCGTTGCGAATTTTGGAATTAACCTTCAGCCTATTCAAGCTGAAAAAGAAAAAGTCTTTTACTCGAATCGACTTCATAAAAAATTATATCGTGTAGACTTCATCTTGCGCGCGTTTGCGAAATTCAAAAGCAAACCGAATCGTGAAGAATGGAAATTGATTGTGGGTGCGGTTGGTGAAGAAACCGATCAGTTGAAAGCGCTAGCCGCTGAATTGAACATTCTTTCGAGTACTGAATTTGTGGGATGGCTGCAGCAAGAAGACAACGCACGCAACTACGCCAAAGCCACTTACTACATTTCCATTCCGGAAAGCGATGCAACCTCTATAAGCGTTTTGGAAGCCATGGCCAGCGGATGCATTCCCATACTCTCGAACCTACCTTCAAGCGTTGAATGGGTTTCGCACGGCACAACAGGATTTATTGTTGAAGACGTTCACAGCGATTTTATTTCGGAAGCTTTCGAAATGAATTTATCGAATGCCTCTGAATTGAATAAGCAACGTATTGAACGCGACGGAACCAAGGAAGCGAATCGCAAGAAATTCATTTCACTTTACGAAAAACTTTTGTCGAAATGAAAACACGCGTCGCGCACTTCACCACCTTGCATCCGCCTTTCGACAGTCGCATATTCATGAAAGAATGTGTGAGTCTTGCGAAAGCAGGTTACGAAGTTTCACTTGTTGTTCCTCACACGGAATCGCTCGTGCGCGAAGGTGTTCAGGTTGTTGCGCTTCCAACAACAACGAGTCGACTTAAAAAATTATTCATCACGGCGTGGCAAGGACTTTTCGCTGTAATGAAATTAAATGCAAAGATTGTCCACATTCACGATCCTGAACTTATTCGCTTTGCACCGCTGTTTTGGTTATTCGGAAAGAAAGTAATATTCGATTCGCACGAACACGTGAGTAAGCAAATTGAAAGCAAACCTTTGGGTCCATTGTTCGTTCGGAAAATAGCGGGATTCGTGTATTCGTGCATAGAGCAGTTCTATCTTTTGTTTTGCGTACGAGTAATCTCTGTTACTCCAGAAATTGCGCAAGCACTTTCCAAAAAGAAATCGGCGGTGGTTAGAACCTATCCAATACTAACTCTTCCACAAATAAAAATCTCAGAACAAAAAGGAGAAGTCACTCGCTTCATCTATTGCGGTGGACTTACCGAAATACGCGGAATCTACGAATGCGTTGAGGCACTTGCTGATGTGGATAACGCAACGCTTACACTCGTTGGTGCATGGGACTTTGAAGCATACCG
>CAMDFE010000184.1 GCA_945897395.1 Chryseobacterium gleum
ATCGATATCATCGAAGCAGGCGGAACAATCAATCAAGAAACCCGAAGCTTCAACGCGGCAGACGGAACCACTTCGTTGCTTCGAAGCAAAGAAGATGCACAAGATTACCGATATTTCCCAGAACCCGATCTTCCGCCAGTGGTCATTACAGATGATCACATTCAACGCATTCACGCAACCATGCCGCCGCTTCCAAAAGAGTTGCTGCATAAGTATTTGAAAGAGTTCAACCTTTCGGAATACGACGCGAATGTCTTGACCAGCGAAAAAGAAACCGCTCTTTATTACGAGCGCATCATTTCAAAAACGAAGAATTACAAAGCCGCTTGCAACTGGCTAATGGGTCCGGTAAAAGGATATTTGAAAGAGCAAGCTTTAGAAATAGAGCAGAGTCCGTTCACTCCTGAACAACTTGCAAGCATCATTAACCTTGTCGATTCAGGAAAGGTATCAAGTTCAACCGCTGCCGAGAAAATTCTTCCAGCATTGGCCAATCACTCTTCAAAAATGGCGGAAGACATTGCCGCTGAATTGAATTTGATTCAAGATGCCGACGACAATAGCATAAAGCAAATTGCTCAAGAAATTCTTGCGGCATGGCCAGATAAAGTGGCTGCTTACAAAGCAGGAAACAAAGGCATGTTAGGATTATTCATGGGTGAACTCATGAAAAAGAGTGGGGGAAAGGCCAACCCTAAAACAGCATCTGGACTTATTCAACAATTATTAGATCAATGAGAAATCTTATCATCTTAATTGCTGCTGCAATTTCTTTTGCTTCATGCGGAAATTCAAATTCCATCTCTGGAGTCATTACGGGTGCAGAAGGAAAAACCATTTATTTGGAATCCCTTTCCGACAGCAGAGTTCTTCCTATTGATAGTACCGTTGTAGGTTCCGATGGAAGTTTCAGTTTGAAATCGCATGATAATCTTCCATTAGACTTTTATCGCATTTATTTCAAAGAAGGAAATTTCCTTCAACTTATCACAGACAGTTCCGAGCATGTTGAAATTACAGGCGAATTCGCCAAATTGAGCATTGCGAAAGTCGAAGGTTCAATTCAAACTGTTGAATATATGGACTTGGTGAAGAAGTGGGAACCCATGATGGAAAAACTTGCGGAGGCACAGGCTCAAATTGATCGTCCGTCAACAGACCCTTCGTTAGACAGCACACAATGGATCACCAAGTGGGAAGGTCAATCAGCTGCGGCACAGAAAGAAGCCAATGCATTTATCAAAGGTTGGTTGGAAAAACATTCAGCAAGTTTATTGGCTATTTCAATTGTGCAGAATCTTGATCCTCGATTCGATTTCATCTGGTACCAGCGCGTTTTAACCGACACGAAAAACACTTGCGGAAAGCTTCCGGCTTATAAAACTTTGGAAAAATTAGTCGGACAAATTAAAAACGCAAGCAGTTCAAGTGCTGCCTCCAATTCCAATATTGCAGTTGGAAAAATTGCGCCTGAAATCACGCTTCCAACTATATCCGGACAAACAAAAGCATTAAGTAGTTTGCGGGGAAAGGTTGTTCTGCTTGACTTCTGGGCATCGTGGTGCGGACCATGCAGAAAGGAAAACCCAAATGTGGTTTCAGTTTACAACAGATATGCTTCAAAAGGATTCGATGTGTTTTCAGTTTCTCTCGATGAAAACAAGACGGCCTGGGAAGCTGCTATTAAAAAAGATGGATTGGTATGGAACAATCATGTTTCAGATTTAGGCGGCTGGAAATCAGCAGTAGTTCCAACGTATGAAATTGAGAGTATCCCATTTCCAGTTTTAATAGATAAGGAAGGAAAAATCGTAGCCATGGGCGAATCGCTTCGTGGCGCAGGATTGGAAAACGAATTGAAGAAATTAGGACTCTAAGAGTAACTTTAAAGATAATTAATCGTCGCAGTAATAAAATCAAAATGAAAAAAATCACCTTAGCACTTGTCGCATTCGGAATGAGCGTTGTTTCTTTCGCTCAATCGAAACCATACTTCCAACAAGATGTAAAATTCAAAATAGATGTAAAGCTCGACGATGAGCGCAACATGCTATACGGTAACGAAGAGTTGGTTTATACCAACAACAGTCCGAATGCATTGAATGAAATTTACATGCACATCTGGCCGAATGCATACAAAAACAGAAAAACGGCTTTGGCTAAGCAGTTAGCGAGAACACGTAATTTCGTTTTGTTTACGACATTGTCGGAAAACAAAGGATACATAGATTCGCTCGATTTCAAAGTAAACGGAGTGAAAGCTTCTTGGGAATACGATGGAGAGAATATCGATATCTGTAAATTGAAATTGGCTTCACCACTTCAACCTGGACAGAGCATTACCATAACAACGCCTTTCCGTGTGAAGATTCCAAGTGGAAGTATTTCTCGTTTGGGACACATTGGACAAAGCTTTCAGATTACACAGTGGTATCCGAAGCCGGCGGTTTATGATCGCAACGGATGGCACCAAATGCCTTACTTAACGCAAGGAGAGTTCTATAGTGAATTCGGATCTTATGACGTAAGCATTACACTTCCGAAGAACTATATCCTTGGAGCAACTGGAGATTGTCAGACTCGTTCAGAAGTTGAATTCATGAATGAAGAAGCGGCTAAGGCTTCTCAGAAAATTGCAGAGTACACGTTGAAGGAAGGAGATTTAAATGAATTTCCAGAGTCGTCTAAATAATGGAAGACCGTTCGTTACATTAAATCTCGCGTGCACGATTTCGGATGGTTCGCAGACAAGCGTTGGATTGTACTAACAGGAAATGTTGAAACACCAGCGAATAAAAATCAAGTAACCACTTGGGCTTTATTCACTCCGGAAAGCGCGAAGTTGTGGAGCAAGTCTTCAGAGTATTTGCACGATGCGATATATTATTATTCATTGTGGAATGGCGACTACCCATACGATCAAGTTACCGCAGTAGATGGCACAATCAGCGCAGGTGGTGGAATGGAATACCCAAACGTTACAGTAATTGGCTCTGCCGGAAACGATCGCATGTTGGAGACCGTTATTATGCACGAAGTAGGTCACAACTGGTTTTACGGAATATTGGGAAGCAACGAGCGCGACAATGCATGGATGGACGAAGGATTGAACTCGTTCAACGAAGATCGCTACATGGATACGAAATATCCAGATGCATCATTAGGCGCAGCTATTGGAATAGGAGGATTGGATAAAAAATTAGGTTTATCAGATTTTTCACAACGCACGTTGAGCGAGTTGACCTACTTAATCTCAGCTTCTCAAAACCTCGATCAACCGTTGCAATGTCATTCCGACAATTTCACCGAAATCAATTACGGAGGTATCGTTTACAAGAAGACAGCATTGTTATTCTATTACTTGAAAGGTTATTTGGGCGAGACGTTGTTCGATCAATGCATGCACAATTATTTCGAAAAGTGGAAATTCAAACACCCACAACCGGAAGACATTCAAGCGGTATTCGAAGAAACAACTGGTCAGAAACTCGGTTGGTTCTTCAATGAATTAATCAAGACAACAGAGAAGATTGATTTCAGTATTAAGCGGATTAAGCAAAATCCTTCAGAGCGTGGAGCGGCTTTGGTAAAGGTGAAGAACACCGGTTATGCGACAGGCGGAGTATCCATTGGAACTGAAGGAAGTAAGACTCCAATCTGGACAAAAGAGGCTATTGCTCCTGGAAAGTCTATCTGGATTACCGCTCCAAAATCCAACGCTTACACCATCGATCCAGAAGGAGTAATTCCTGAAGTGAATCGCGAGAATAACACCATGAAGAGCACAGGATTATTTAAAAAAGTAGAGCCGATTAAAATGAAGTTCTTCTCAAGCATAGACAATCCGAAGCAAACAGAATTGTTCTACTTACCCATGTATGCCTACAACGTGCATGATGGCAGTATGGTAGGAGTGAACCTTCACAACAAACAAATCCTTCGTAAGAATTTCGAGTGGAATGTTACTCCGCTTTATAGCTTCAAGAGAAAAGCAGTAAAC
>CAMDFE010000185.1 GCA_945897395.1 Chryseobacterium gleum
AATCGCGCTACAACCACTTGTAACCTTAATGTATATAACGCTTTGAATGGCGAGTTCATTCGCACCTTTTTTACTGAAACAGATTCACGTTGGGTTGAACCTGACCAAGCTCCTTACTTCCTGAATAGCACAACATTTTTGTGGTACACGTGGAAGAACGGCTTCCACAATTATTACCTCTATGATTTGGCTGGAAATTTAATGGCTCAGACGAATGCAAATTTCGAATTGCTCTCTATTCTCGGTTTGAGCGATGATAAAAAAAACTTATTCTTCGAAGGGACAGGCGCAAACGCAACGGAGCGTCACCTCTACTCTGCTCCGACTTCAACATTGAAATTAACTGCTCTTACAAACGAAGCTGGAACGCACAACACACAAGTTTCTTCAACCGGGAAATTCTTCATTGACCAGTTCAGCTCACTCACCATTCCAAATCGCGTTTCTATTTCTCCTTGTGGAAAAGGAACGCCGAATTTTATTTTGAAGTCAGAAGACAAGTTGAAGAATTACAACATTGGAACAACGGAAATCTTCACCATTAACGCAAACAACGGCACTCCTTTGTATTGCCGATTGATTAAGCCTTCGAACTTCGATCCGGAAAAAAAATATCCTGTAGTCGTTTATGTATACAACGGTCCGCACGTGCAGTTGATTTCAAATTAATAATTGGGTGGAAGTTCTTTGTGGATGAACTATTTGGCTGAACAAGGATACTTGGTCTTCACTGTCGACGGTCAAGGTTCAGCGCACCGCGGAAAAGAATTCGAGCAAATTATACATCGTCAATTGGGCACGCAAGAAATGGCCGATCAATTGGCAGGTGTTCAATGGTTGAAAAAGCAATCATATGTAGATCCTGAGCGCATGGCGGTTCACGGGTGGAGCTTTGGTGGATTCATGACTACTTCGCTTATGCTGCGTGCTCCTGGCACATTCAAAGTGGGTGTTGCAGGCGGACCAGTTATCGACTGGCGCTTGTATGAAATCATGTACACTGAAAGGTACATGGACACTCCGCAAGAAAACACCGAAGGGTATGACCTCAGCAACTGCACGAACCACGCAGATAAACTTCAAGGTAAGTTGTTAATGATACACGGTGCCGACGACAACGTCGTAGTTCTTCAACACAACATGCGCTTCTTGAAAGCGTGTGTAGACAAAAAGATACCCGTTGACTTCTTCGTTTATCCGGGACATGAGCACAACGTTCGTGGAAAAGACCGTGTACATCTCATGAATAAAATCATCACATACATCACCGATAATTTATAATTTCGGCCCACTTATGAAAAACACTTCACTAACTGAAAAGCACATTGCGCTTGGAGCGAAAATGGTTCCATTCGCAGGTTACAATATGCCTGTTCTGTACGCGGGATTAATGCAAGAACACCACTGCGTAAGAAACGATGTGGGCGTTTTCGATGTTAGTCACATGGGCGAATTTTGGATCAGCGGTCCTAACGCCTTCGATCTAATTCAATACGCTACCTCTAACGACGTTTCTAAATTGTTTGATGGAAAGGTTCAATACAGCTGCTTGCCAAATGCGACAGGCGGAATTGTAGACGATCTTTTGGTTTACCGCGTGAACGAAGAAATGTATTTGTTGGTGGTGAATGCCTCGAACATTGACAAAGATTGGAACCACCTTTCTGAATTAAACAAAGAATTCGGAGCAACCATGGTGAACAAGTCTGATGACACTTCGTTGTTGGCTGTTCAAGGACCGAAAGCTACAGCGGCATTGCAATCGTTGACAGACATGACGTTGAGCGATATGGAGTATTACACCTTCAAAATTGGAACATTTGCTGGCGTTGAAAACGTTGTTGTTTCAACCACGGGA
Source organism: Chryseobacterium gleum (assembly GCA_945897395.1). Taxonomy (GTDB): domain Bacteria; phylum Bacteroidota; class Bacteroidia; order Flavobacteriales_D; family Sanyastnellaceae; genus CAIZGX01. The sequence goes on from CAMDFE010000185.1 coordinate 1,859, forward strand.
TATACCGGTGCTGGTGGATTCGAGATATATTTTCCGAATGAAGCGGCTAACGACATGTGGGACAAAATCTTTGCAGCAGGCGCAACACAAGGCATTCAGCCGATTGGTTTAGGCGCAAGAGATACCTTACGTTTGGAAATGGGATTCTGTTTGTACGGAAACGATATCAATGATACGACCTCTCCGCTTGAAGCTGGATTGGGATGGATCACGAAGTTCAGTTCGCCTTTCTTGAATTCTGAGAATTTAAAAGCACAGAAAGAAGCAGGTGTAACACGTAAGTTGGTTGCCTTCGAAATGATCGACAAAGGAATTCCTCGTCACGATTATGAAATTGCAGACGCGAGCGGAAACGTTGTGGGAATTGTAACTAGCGGAACGCAAAGCCCGAGCTTGGAGAAGGCAATTGGAATGGGTTACGTGCCAACAGCAATGACTGCTCTCGGAACAGAAGTATTTATTTTAGTTCGTGGAAAATCGTTGAAAGCCGTTGTGGTTTCACTTCCGTTCTACAAGAAATAATTTCAAATTGTATTGAAATGAAAACGCCCTTCAGAGAGGGCGTTTTTTCTTTATCTGTAGTTGGAATTACAATCCCAATTTAGTTTTCAATTCATCCTTTGAAAGGAATCCAACGTTTGTAAATTTCATTTCATTGTTGGAATAATATTTTAATGTTGGAAGAGCATCTACACCAAGCTCTGCAGCAATGTTCGGATTCTGATCTACATCTATTGTTACAATTTTCAACGAAGGATTTTCCTTAGATAGTTCTTCCAAAGAAGGCTTCATCTTGCGACAAGGTGCGCACCACTCAGCAGAAAAATCGACAAGTACATTTCCAACAGAAACAAGAGTCTTGTATTCATCGGAACTCATTCCGCCCGAGGCACTCACCTTTCCTGAAACAACAGCTAGTCCGGCAGATTTCCATTTTAACATTCCACCTTGAAGTTCATACACCTCTTTGTATCCTTGCTTACGCATGGCAGCGGCGGCGTTAGAACTTCTTCCTCCACCTAGACAATAAACGAAGACGGGAGCATTCTTATCAATGGCATCAATTCTACGCTGAAAATCATTGCTGTTCCAATCGGCTAACAAAGCCCCTTCAATATATTCCTTTGAAAATTCTTCAGGAGTACGAACGTCAAGCAAAACCGCATTTGGCGTTGCTTTCAGCTTTTCTGAAAAAGTCTTTGCATCTAGAACCGGATTTCCTCCGTTTGAAGAACAAGCGCTAAAGAATAGCGCCACGAACAATATTAAACTTGAATATTTCATAGCGCAAATGTACGAAGCCAAATTCTTCCTTTGTGTGATAGGAATTACAAAGCATCTTCCTCTTACATTTGCACGATGAAGTTTTATTCAATCCTAACAGCGCTGCTTCTTTTTGCCACAACCAGTTTTGGGCAGTGTGTGGTCATTAATGAAGTCATGGTGAATGCTGCTGGAGCTTGTGACGGAAGCTGTACGCCGAATACGGCTGAGTGGATTGAATTGTATAACAACTGTCCGTTCGCTTGGAACATTGAGTGTTATATACTTTCAGATGGAGACTTCTCCGTAACCATGCCTGCGGGCACAACTATACCAGGGAACGGATTCATTGTTATTGGCTCTTCGAATTCGGGAGTGCCTGTGGATGTGAACATTGGAACCTGCGGTTGCACCACAGGGCCGAACGCACAAGTAGGAATTCTTACTAACACTGCCGAGCAGCTCTTGTTGTTTGATAATGTTGGAACCATTATCGACGGTATTGTATGGGGGGGAGGACAGTGGAATCAACAAACCTCTTTCACAACGAATTCTTTTGGAATTTGCCCACAGTTCACGGTTCCAATACTCCCTGTTTTTACACAAATTCAAACGGTACCCGCGCAAGGCAGCAACGACGGACTTACCGTATTCAGGAGCTGCGATGGCGTGAATCCATGGGTGTCAGGAACTTTGCCTCCATCTCCGGGAGCATCGAATAACAGCGATGTACCTGTAACGGCTAGTTTTAGTCTTTCTGAAAACAGCGTTTGCGAAGGCGATTGCGTTCAAGTAACAAATACTTCAGCAGGTAATCCCGGCTTGTGGACATGGCTTGTCAATGGAGTTGCAGATCTAACGTTAGACAG
>CAMDFE010000186.1 GCA_945897395.1 Chryseobacterium gleum
CCCAATTGAAAAATTCACTTTCGGATTTTTGGTTTGGAAGCTATACTTCGTGGTCAAGGCGAAAGGGCTCGCTATCCAAGTGGTCATAATTCCAACATTGAAATTGTCTGCTACTGCAACGTGAAATTCTGGTCCCCACAAGTTTATCATATAGTAATTGTCTTTCTTTTTAATTGGAAGGGCATTGGTTGTGAAAGAATATCTCGTGCTAAAAGGGTTGCTCTTTACTTTTTCATTGTTTATGACTACAAAGTCATCTTCACTGTAATTTGAAATAGATTTTACATCCGTTTTCTTTATGTAAACCTTTCCTACAGTTGTAGATTCAAAGAGCATTTCACGACCATCATCGGAAATAATTTTCCCGATGTATTCATTGCCATTGGTCAGACGAACCACTTTCAAATTGCTATCGGGTTGGGCAAAGGATGTTGCGCAAAAAGTGAAGAGTATAACGAAAGTGATAAGAATCTTTTTCATTGATTAAATTATTAGTTCAAGCCAAATGTAGACTATTACATTGGGAATCTATTTTTTAATCAGTTAGGAGCACTAAACTAATTTCATAAACGCATCAGACAAACGTTTGAGTGCATTTACTTTATCTCGTTTATTCAACGGATCCGGCGGTCCATACGGAGTCTTGTTTACATCAATGATGTAGATTTTCTGATTCCCTTTGTGACGAAGAACATCGAATTCGCAAAAGTCGACTTTCATTGCTAGAGCGTATTTTTCAATTTGATCAATCTCTTCTGCAGAAAATAGTTCTTCCGGGGTATGAAGTGTTGCGCGATGCGCCTTGTTGGTGAATCTGTATTTTTCCGTTTTGAATTTTAAATACACCAATGGGATTTTTCCATCGATTACTGGTACACGAATATCCACGTATTCATTGTTGTCATTCGCATTGTCGAGAACGATTTGATATACGGAATTTTCTTTTGGAGATGCAATAGGACACATGATTTCTTGTCCGTCGTGAACGGCATTCTCATCACTCTTTTCAACAGCAAGACCAACGTGCGTTTTCGGATTTAGATTCATGGAATAGCCGAGTGCTTCCAAATGAACCACGTGCACGCGCTCTTTTGAAATATCTGGACAGTCCACGTTAAGGATTCTTGCATTAGGATACTTTTCTCGCAGTGCGCTAGCGCTGCCGTAGGTAGCGTTTTCAAAATAAATAATGACATCTGGATTGGCTACGAACTTATTGGTTAGTCGAACATTATTCATTTTAGCAATTTTCGAGAGCGTTGTTTTCTTGCTCGGATAGGTTGGCGCTGCAACCCAGACAGGCAGTTTACCACCATTTTGAATGAAGTAAATTCCTTCTCGAATGAGACAAGCGACATCTTTAACAATGACCTCGAAAAAGGGCATTCCTTGCCTGTAATTATTTCTTAAACCCACGAGCTATATAATTTAGGATTCAATGTCTGTGTTATGAAATCGTTTTGAAGATTTCCTCGTGCTGGAGAATATTCCCTACCGTAAAAAATAATTTGAAGATGCAGTTTGTTCCAACTTTCTTCAGGAAATAATTTCTTCGCGTCACGCTCGGTTTGCTCAACGGACTTTCCATTCGTTAATTTCCAACGTGTCATAAGTCTGTGTATGTGAGTGTCGACAGGAAAGGCGGCCACACCAAATGCTTGAGCCATCACAACACTCGCGGTCTTGTGTCCCACACCGGGCAGTGCTTCCAGCGCTTCGAATGAAGCGGGTACTTCGCCGTTGTGTTCGTTAATGAGAATATGGGAAAGGTTGAAGATTGCTTTGCTTTTCGCCGGAGAAAGTCCGCAGGGCTTAATGATCTCGCGAATTTCTTCAATACTCAATTTAATCATATCTAACGGATTGTTCGCTTGTTTGAATAGGTGTGGAGTAATGGTATTCACCCGAGCGTCTGTGCATTGAGCTGAAAGAAGGACCGCAATTAACAAAGTGAATGCGTTAGTATGGTCGAGAGGTATGGGAGTTTCAGGGTATAGTTTTTCCAACTCAATTCTCACATAATCCGCCGCCTCTTTCTTTTTCATTATGGAATGAATTGAAATTGAGTTTTATCCCTTGTGAAATATTCACGCTTCGATTGTCCGCCCCAGCGCACCTCAACTATGTTCTGCTGGTCACTATATAGATCGAGCAAAATGGTATTGTTCACAACCACTTGATTCGGTTCGAAATAATTCCCTTCAATAAATATCGTTGTCATATCGTTGTCTACGCTATAACCTAAAAAATTAAGCACCAAATTTCTTCCTCCAACTTGAAGACTGATTTTATCGCCAATGTACTTTTTAACTAACTCGAAAACTTCTGGTGTTTGAGGGTATAAGGAATTGTAGCGATAGCATTGGGCCTCAATGGCGTGCTCCAAATCGTCGGTAAATATTTTAGAGGTAATTTCAAGAACCCGAGTTTCCGCATTGAATTCAATGGTTGTGTTGCTCAAATAGAATTTATGAGTAAAGGGCGCATAAGCCTGAGAACATAGAGCGAAGAGCGCGAAGCAGAACAATAGAGCCGATTTCATTTCGCCAAATTACAACGAATTATAGTTTAGCCCTTACCTTTGAACCATGTTAAAATGCACATTGAATAATGATGAGCTCGCAAAAGCAAAAGCAATTGTAGACGGTTCTCAGAAAATAGTTATTTCAACCCACATCTCACCCGATGGTGATGCTATTGGTTCTTCATGCGCCATGGCGCAAATGTTAGTTAAAATGGGGAAGGAAGTGACAATAGTTCTTCCAGACCACGCGCCGGCTTATCTGAGTTGGTTGAGTGGAAATGAGTACGCAGTTGTTTGCAAAGACCAAGGCGAAGAGACCGCGAAGCGCATTGAAGAAGCAGACGCGATTTTTATTTTAGATTACAATCACCTGGGAAGAATTGGTGAAACAGTAAAGAAATTGCTAGAAGCGCAAATGGGTGTGAAGCCATTTATTCTCATAGACCATCACGAGCAACCCGCCACTTTTCCTGAAGTAGTTTATTCAGACACGAGTATATGCAGCACGTGTGAAATGGTATTTCATTTTGCGGGAGCCATGAATTGGTTGGAGCTTATTGATGTGCCAACCGCACAAGCTATCTATTGCGGGATTATGACCGACACGATGTCGTTTCGTTTTCCAAGCGTAAGTCCAGAAACGCACGAGATTGCTGCCTGTTTAATGCGCAAGGGATTGAAGCCGCATGTTGTTCATGAAAACGTGTTGGATTCGCAGCGAGTAGAGCGTTTGCGATTGATGGGATATGCACTTTCCGAATGCATGACTGTTCTGCCTGAATACAAAGCTGCATACATTGCAATAACAAAAGAGAACATAGATCGCTTTCAGCCACAATCAGGCGACACGGAAGGTTTGGTGAATATGGCATTAAGTATTGAGGGGACTACCATAGCGGCGTTCTTCCGTGAAGACGAGGATTGCGTGCGAATTAGCTTTCGAAGCAAAGGCACACGCGATGTAAATCAAATGGCTCGCGCACACTTCAACGGCGGCGGACATAAGAATGCTGCAGGTGCGCGCATACATGAATCGTTGGAACATACGATTGCGAAGTTTTTAGAGTTACTACAAAAAGGAGAGATATAATGAAATTCATCTATTTGATTTTGCCATTCATCACAATTCTCATGAGCTGTGATAGCTGCACCAATGATAAAAAAACGGTTCAGCAAATGACTCAAGCGCAAATCGATTCCATGCTCATTGCGCAGAACAGAAATTTTCACGCGCAAGAAAAAGAACGTATTCAAAAATTCGTTTCAGAAAAGCAATGGCCTACAACCATTACGGGAACAGGTATTCATTACTGGATATATGAAAATGGTGCTGGTGAAACGGTAAAGTCAGAGCAAATAGCGAAGGTTGAATACCAAGTTTCGTTGTTAGATGGAACGGTCATCTATAAGAGTCAACCAGGAGAAAATGTACCCGTTAAAATTGGACATGACAAC
>CAMDFE010000187.1 GCA_945897395.1 Chryseobacterium gleum
GTCTTCCTCGTCTATGACTTGCATAAACGGTTCAGCGAATGCCTTGGTGCTCAAATGATGTTCCATCGACAGCAACATGGCCGGCAACACAACTAGGTTCGTAAGCATAGCCGTAAACAACGTCAATGAGGTCAGAATTCCTAACGCACGTGTGCCATCAAATTCGGAGAATACGAAAATTCCAAATCCGAAGAACAGAACAATAGAGGTAAAGAGAATACTAGCCCCCGTGTCCTTCACCGCGGACAATACAGAAAGCTTAATGTTCCAATTGTGCTCACGCAATTCCTGACGATACTTCGCCAGGAAGTGAATCGTATTGTCAACCGTAATTCCAAAAGCAATACTGAACACCAAAATGGTAGACGGCTTCAACGGAATATCGAAGAATCCCATAAATCCGGCTGTAATAAACTGTGGAATCAAATTCGGTACAAGAGAAATAAGCAACATACGCAGACTGCGGAACATCACCCACATAAGCAAACAAATAACCCCCACAGCAAAGAGTAAACTCGAGAATAAATTATTCACCAAATAAGTGGTTCCTTTCAAGAACACAATGCTTGTTCCCGTCATGGTAACCTTGTACAAACTGTCCGGGAAAAGTTTCGTCACTTCCGGACGCAGCGTGTTCAACAAAGAGTCCATGGCCAACGTTCCAATGTCCGCAACCTGAGCAGTAATGCGGGTTTTCTTCAGCGAGTCGTCTAAAAATGTATTTGAATATTTTGAAGCATTGGATTTTTCAGCAGCACTGTCCGACTGTTCGAAATACGGACCAATGAACTGCTGCTCACTACGACTGATTAAATCGTAATACTCAGGATCACCGTCGTAATAAGCTTGCTTCGCGAACTTTATAGCGTCTGCAATGGAAAGAGATCGTGAGATTTTTGTTGAAACCCCCGGCAACGTGTCCATCACGTCTTGCAACGAATCTATTCGCGCAATGGTCTTCGGGTTTGTTATTTTACCGCGCTTCGCTTCAACCATTATTTCGAAAGGCATAACTCCGTCGAAATGCTTTTCAAACCAATATAAATCGGTAATAACACGATCATCATCTGGAAGATCATCGACGATATTTCCTGTTGTCTTAATCAACGTCATTCCGTAAATACTGAGGCCAGTAATAACAATAGTAACAAAATAGATTACGCCTCTATTTTTGGTAACCATTTTCACCAAATTCTCTAAGGTGTGGTGCAACCAACGCATGTCGAGGTGTTTCAGATGGCGCGCCTTCGGAGCAGCGGTGTAGGAGAATAAAATTGGAAATGTGATAAGTGAAATGAAGAACATAAGCATGCTATTCAAAGCAGAGATTACCCCGAACTGCTTCAGCAAATCACTTTCAACAAAAATGAATGTCGCAAAACCTACGGCAGTTGTCGCGTTAATCATAAACGCGGCTTCCCCCACCTTCTGAATAACACGCGTCATAGCTCGCATCTTACTTCCGTGACGAATAAATTCTTGGTGGTACTTGGTAAGCAGGTAAATGCAGTTCGGAACGCCAATAACAATCATCAATGGAGGAATCAGTCCCATGAGCATAGTTATAGGGTAGTCGAAGAGGGCTATGGTTCCCATGGATACGATGACTCCAATTCCAATAATAACCATACAGACAAGAACTGCACGAACACTTCGGAAGAAGATGAACAAGAGCACCGCACTAACCAATAGCGAGAGCAGCGTAAAGAATTTCAACTCGGCTTTTACCTTGGCTGTCATCTGCGTTCGAATGAATGGAAGGCCGGAAATGTAAGTCTTCACATACGTGTCCTTCGAAAACTGATTCACCTTCTCTACAATTTGATCCACCGCATTTCCGCGGAATTGCGAATTGAAAAGTTCGCCATTGACAAAAATCATCATCAGCGTAGCGTCTGACTTCGATTTGTACAACAACCCGTCGTAAAATGGAAGTGATAATATCTTTTGTTTTACTGAATCGAGTTGGACTTGCGATCCCAGATTTCCGTCTGAAATAGGACGAAATCGAAAGCGCTCTTCTGTAGTATCGGCGTACATTTCGTAGCAATGCGCAACGGAAAAAACCGAGTCCACTACATTACGCTGAATAGTAGTTTTCACCCCGTTAATTATCGTGTCGACCGGGACAGTAATTTTCTTCAGAGTGTTCCCAAGTTCCTTCAACGCAATGAAGTTCTGAAGCTCCCAAATTTCGGGATCGTTTAACCCCACCACCATAACGTTCCCATCTTCCGAGAACTGCTTGGTAAAGGCCTGGTACTCAACGAACGTAGGATCATCTTGTGGCAGAATCCCAGTAAACTTGTAGCTCATGCGCACATTGCGTGCTTCCCAACCCATAAAAACAGTGATGGCTAATGTTAGCACACCAAGTAAAATTCGGTTACGAAGAATAAAAGCAGCAATTTTTGCCCACATAGCTTTTGAAATAGGCTGCAAAGAAACGCTAAATCTATTTTCGAATGAAATTTTAGGCATCCTTTGTCAACCTACGGTTAAGAGCACTATCTTCGCCCCCATAAAATTGAAAATCATGTCACAAAAACATCAAGAGCAAATTGACGCCTTTATGTCGAAAGTTCGGGCAATGAACCCGAGCGAGCCTGAATTCCTTCAAGCAGTTCACGAGGTGGCGGAAGCCATTATTCCGTTCATGGAAAACCATCCTAAATACAAGGAGGCTAAAATCCTAGAACGCATGGTTGAACCAGAACGCACAATCATCTTCCGTGTCCCATGGGTAGATGATAAAGGTGAAATTCAAGTTAACCGCGGATACCGCGTAGAATTCAACAGTGCAATCGGACCTTATAAAGGCGGATTACGTTTTCACCCAACGGTGAATCTTTCTGTTTTGAAATTCTTAGGATTTGAACAAGTATTCAAAAATTCATTAACTACCCTTCCAATGGGTGGAGGTAAAGGCGGATCAGACTTCGATCCGAAAGGAAAGAGCGATCGTGAGGTTATGGCTTTTTGCCAAAGCTTCATGAGCGAATTGTCTCGCCACATTGGTCCTAATACTGACGTTCCTGCTGGCGATATCGGAGTAGGTGGACGTGAGATCGGATTTATGTTCGGTCAGTACAAGCGTCTTCGTAACGAATTTACCGGTGTATTAACTGGTAAAGGTCGCAACTGGGGTGGATCATTGATTCGTCCGGAAGCTACAGGTTACGGTACCGTTTATTTCGCTCAAGAAATGTTAGCTGTGAAAGGAATGAACTTCACTGGTAAAACAGTTGTTGTTTCTGGTTCTGGAAACGTTGCGCAATACGCTATTGAAAAAGCGACTGAATTAGGTGCTACAGTGGTTACTGCTTCAGATTCTTCAGGATATATCTACGATGCAAACGGAATCGATGCCGAGAAACTTGCTTTCTTAATGGAATTGAAAAACGTGAAGCGCGGACGTATTCAAGAGTACGCAACCAAATACGGATGTGAGTTCGTAGCTGGAAAAACACCTTGGGGTGTGAAGTGCGACATTGCTCTTCCTTGCGCTACTCAAAACGAATTGAACGGCGACGACGCGAAAGTGTTGGTAGCTAACGGATGTGTTGCTGTAGCTGAAGGTGCTAACATGCCTTCAACGCCAGAAGCAATTGCTGTATTCGACGAAAACAAATTAATGTTCTCTCCAGGAAAGGCCTCTAACGCTGGTGGTGTTGCAACATCTGGTTTGGAAATGTCTCAAAACAGCCTTCGTTTAAGCTGGTCTCGTGAAGAGGTAGACCAACGTCTTCACAACATCATGAAGAGCATTCACTCAGCGTGCGTTCAGTACGGTACAGAAGGTGATCATGTTAACTACGTGAAAGGTGCGAACATCGCAGGTTTCGTTAAAGTTGCCGATGCTATGTTAGACCAAGGGGTGGTTTAATTCATTGTTAAATATTATGGAAAGGGCGATTTTCGAACCGCCCTTTTTGTTGCGACAATAATTATTGAA
>CAMDFE010000188.1 GCA_945897395.1 Chryseobacterium gleum
AGTGCAGCGTGCGGCCAAGGCAGGAGATTCAACAGCGAAAAAGCAATTCGATTATTTAGAGCGATTGAAAGCAGCTTTGGAGCAAGGAAAGAGCGCTCGAACAGAGCTTCCCGAGAATGAGGAACAAATCGTTCTTCTTCGTGAATTGCAATTGCTTACTGCAAAGCCGGTCTTATACTTGTGCAACGTTGACGAAGGTTCTGTGGTAAACGGAAACGCATACGTAGAACAAGTGAGGGAAGGAGTGAAGGGCGAAAACGCTGAGGTATTGGTTATCGGTGCTGCCATTGAAGCAGACATTGCTTCTTTAGACACATATGAAGAACGTCAAATGTTCTTGCAAGATATTGGACTTGAAGAGCCAGGTGTTTCGAAATTGATTAAAGCGGCTTACCGTCTTTTGAATTTGAAAACCTACTTCACGGCAGGAGTGAAGGAAGTTCGCGCTTGGACTATCTACGATGGTTACACAGCTCCGCAAGCTGCAGGTGTTATTCACACCGATTTCGAAAAAGGATTTATTCGCGCGGAGGTAATTAAGTTGGCAGACTTTTTAAGCTTTAAATCTGAAGCCGCTGTTAAAGAGGCTGGTAAAATGTCGGTGGAAGGGAAGGAATATGTGGTGCAAGACGGAGATATCATGCACTTCCGTTTCAATGTATAAGATTCGAATCTTCAGCTTTGCTATTTTGGTGTTTCTGTTGGAAGCATGTTCTTCCGTATCCTCCATTCAATATGAAATAAAGTCCACCATGCATTCCCAGCAGAATGCTTGGAACACAGGAGATTTGGTTGGCTTCATGAACGGATATTGGGAAAGTGATTCTCTTCGATTTTTGGGAAAAGAGGGAGTAACACTTGGCTGGAAAGCTTCTCTCGAGCGATACGAGCGATCCTACCCGTCAAAAGAAAAGATGGGGACATTGCGCTTCGACGATTTGCGAATTGAAGTGCTGAATGGAAAGAATGCTTATGTTGATGGACGTTGGAATTTATTTCGAAGCGCAGATACATTAAGCGGACATTTTACGTTGCTTTGGAAACGAATCAATGGAAGGTGGGTTATAGTAAGCGACCATTCCAGCTAAAATTAATTATGCAAATTTCATTAACTGTTATGTTATGCCTTGCTACGGGATTAGTTTCTTGGCAAGCGCTTTCGAATTCGGAACTCTTTTCGAAATTGTCGTTTTCTCCTTATCGTGTTAAGCACAACAAAGAGATTTATAGAATTTGGTCGCATACACTTGTGCATGCCGACATGGGCCATCTGTTCTTCAATCTATTTGCCCTTTTTAGTTTTGGAAGAGCGGTAGAGCATTACATGCCACCCGCTTTGTTTGCCTTGTTATATCTAGGAGCAGCTGCTTTTGCAACCCTGCCAGCTTTGAAGAAACACGGGGATAATATCTATTACACAAGTGTTGGCGCGTCGGGAGCGGTGAGCGCAGTTATGATGCTTTACATGTTCATGTTCCCCACCTCAGAATTGTTGTTTTTCTTCATTTTGCCATTACCCGGTTGGGCGGCAATTATTCTGTTTTTCGGATTGGAATATTACATGAATAAAAAAATGAATACCGCTATTGCGCACGACGCACATTTGGCTGGAGCAGCTTTCGGAATTGCATTTTTATTGGTTTGGAAACCTGACAGATTTTTGAATTTCTTTGAGGTTGTATTTAATTCAATAGTAAGCTAGAACATGATGCCAGGAGCAAATTTCAAAATGAAGAGCGGAATTAGCTGGTGGCTCTTTGGCCCAGTGTTGGGCCTTTTTATTGTAACCGGATTTCTGACTGTTCGAGATTCCTTGGTCATGTTAGCGTTATACATTCCATTAACAGCGTTCATTCTAGCGATAATTTTCAATACACATTACACCATAACTTCAGAAGGAAAGTTGAAAGTGTTTTGCGGTATTTTTCCTTTTCCTAAAATTGAGATTTCGGACATCACACATTTCAAGTACACGAGCAATCCAATTAGCTCTCCAGCCGCCTCTTTGAAGCGGCTTGCTCTTTATCATAACGGGAGAATTTTAGTGATTATTAGTCCCGAAAACAGAGACCTTTTTGTTGAAGTCTTGAAGCAGCACAATACTTCTTTGCAACAGAAGTAATATTTGTTCGGAATTCCGTTCTACAAGGGTTATTTTTGTGCTATTGGAAACACCCGGGGAAATAGTTGTTCAACCTAAGAAAAAGCGCAAGAGAAGATTTCTCTGGCTTTTGGCTATTCCAGCTTTCCTTCTCGCTTTAGTATTATCTCTTCAGATTCACGCTGTGCAAACATGGGGTGGACATCGCCTTGCTTCATACCTTTCTTCGGAATGGAACAGAAAGGTAGAGATTGAACGAGTGCGAATTGATTTGTGGGCGCGTGTGGTTTTAGACGGTCTATTCATTGAAGACCATAAAGGAGATACCCTTCTTTACACAAAGGAATTTCATATGGCGACTTATTCTTTTTCTTCAAATGATTCTAGATTTGAATCGCAAAGCATTTCGCTAGTTGAACCCAATATAGAATTGAAGCGCTACGCAGGCGAAGCAGATTGGAACTATCAATTTCTTTCCGATTATTATTCCAGCGATGAATCGGTTGATACCACGAGCACTTTTAGCATGTGGGTGGGGAAGTTGAATATTGAGAATGGAAAATTCGTTTACTTCGATTATACACTGCCCCTTGCAGAAGAAGGTGCATTCTATGAAGAGCAACTTGCTGTTTCTAATTTCTCAACTGAAATTCAGAATTTTGAAATGAATGGAGACGTTATTCAAGCCAACATTGAATCGTTAAAATTCAAAGAGCGCTCTGGGTTGAATATTGAAGATATGCACGCTCACTTTAGAATGCAAGGCAATGCCATTCAAGTAACGGAATTGGATGCAGATCTTGGAGAAACACATTTAGTAGGCGACTTGGGAATATACGCTCCAAATGATGAAGCTTGGGATGATTTCAACAATAAAGTTAATTGGGATATTCACTTGAAACCAACCGAATTGGTGTTGAATGACCTTGCTGTTTTTAGCAGTGATTTAAAAGGATTCAATAATGTCTTGAAGTTGGAGGGAAATATTTCCGGCTCACTGAACGATTTGAGTTTGTCGGATATGAATCTTGAGTTTGGAAGACATTCTCACTTCAAAGGAAATATTCATTTGCTGAACGCAATGAATTTAGATAGTCTGAAGTACGAGCTGGCTGCAGAGTCAATTGTAAGTAACTACACCGATCTATCGCAAATGAAATCATTTCCTTTCGATGAAGGAAAGTACATGCAACTTCCATCCAACATCGGGACATTAGGAAATATTCGATTTGAAGGAAAGGCTCGTGGTGATTTGAATGCGTTGGATTTGTATGGAAAGACTACCACAGAAATTGGTTCGTTAACGACCGCTATTCACATGAGTGATTTCGATGCGTTGGTGAGTTATTCGGGACAATTAGAATTAGAAAAGTTCAATTTAGGAACCTATTATTCCGATGATCAAATGGGTGTTGTTTCAGCCAATATTCGACTAGACGGAACGGGATTGGAGTTGAGTAAAATGGATTTGAATTTTGAAGGAGAGATTAGTGAGTTAGGTTTGGGACCATACGTTTACACGAAGATGACTTCAACCGGAAGGTTCAAGAATAATTTCTTCAATGGGAAATTTGAAATTGCAGATGCGAATGTCCAAGCGAAGTTCGATGGTGAAATAGATTTCACTCAAAAGCAACCAATCCTGAATTTCGATTTAAATGTTAATCGTTTCGATTTAACCGCTGTTGGGCTTATCGAAGATGAAACACCAGCAGTAATTGCCGGTCAATTCAATGCACATTTAAAAGGATTAACGCTTAGTGAAATAGAAGGGGAGTTTGTAGGAGCCAATGTGGTATATCTGGTTGATGAAAAAATTCGTAAACTCGACTACTTCACTATAG
>CAMDFE010000189.1 GCA_945897395.1 Chryseobacterium gleum
CACACCTTTGTGCTTTTTAGCAACTACGAAAATTTACCTTTGGTCATGATTGAAGCAATGGCCAGCGGAATGAATGTTATTGCAACACGTGTTGGAGGAATTGCAGAGCACATGGGATTTTGTGAATGGAACAAACTCATTGATGCTAAAAATGAAGAGCAACTCTTAAATGCACTGAGTGAATCTCACAGGGAAATGAATGAGGTAAATCGCGAAGAAATTTCTTATTATGCAACGAATTATTTTTCATACGAATCGGTTGGAAAACAATTCATGAATGCCTACGATCAAGCACTGAAAATATGAAGAAACTAGAATTTCTTTCCATATTGAATCGCGCGTTTGGAATGATTTCAGCCTTGATCTTAGTGCTATTGAATTTGCATTTCGTTCATGTTGAAGGACAAGGAACCATTGCGTTAATCAATTTCGGAATTCTTATCGTTGCGACCCTGAGTCAGTTTATAGGCGGAGGAGCGCTCATCTATTTAATCCCGCGAATGGGCGAAAACAAAATTGCATTGCCTTCCATTGTTTGGATTGTTATAAGCGCAAGTATAACCTTTGTTTTATTGCTCGCCCTTGGAGCTCCTTTCATTGGATTTACGCTACTCCTTGGGACTTTGCAATCACTCTTCGTATTGCAACAAATGATCTTACTCGGTAAAGAAAAAATAGGGTCTTATCAAATTCTACTTTTCACACAATCTGTTTCTTCATTGTTCTTCGTGGCGTGTTTTTATTTCACCACAGATTGGGGAATAATGGCCTTCATTTCAGGACAACTTCTTTCATTTATTGTCACAGCTTCTGTGGGATTTTATCACACTCCACAAGTCTGGAAAAAGATGCGTTTCGATTTATCGAAAAACGATTTACAGCAAACGGCAAAGCTTGGTGGCTATGCGCAATTGGGGAATATTTTCCATTTAGGAAATCAACGATCTTACTTGTATTTCCTAGAAAATCTTGGCCCCGAAGGGAAAATTTTTACGGGCGTTTTTTCCATTCTAATGTATGTAGCTGAGGCACTATGGTCTGTGGTGAAGAGCTTGTCTTCTATTCTTGCATCTCGCGTTGCGCAATCTTCAAATTTCAGTGAACACCTTTTGCTTACCAAACGCTACTTAGTGCTTGGTGCAACAACAACTGTCTTCGGCACACTCTGCTTTTTAGTTGTTCCTAACAAGTGGCTAGCACCATTCGTGGACTTCGACATCGCATTTATTAAAGAAGGTTTTTTCTTTCTAGTACCCGGAATTGTTGCGAACTCAATTACTGTTTCATTTTCGCATTTATTTTCTGGAAGAGGCCTTCATCAATATAACTTTTACTCTGCATTAACAGGGTTCGCTGTTGCGATACTTTGCTCCTCATTGCTCATTCCAACGAATCATTTAAATGGCGCGTGCATAGCGGCATCGGCTGCCTTTATATCTCAGAGTCTTGTGCAGATTTTACTTTTTTTCAGATTGAAGAAAAAGGAGTTCTCAATCTAAGTTGAAAACATCGCGCATTCCAATGGGTCGCGATGCAACAAATCCTTCGCCGTATTGATAACCTGCTAACCTGCCGAAATCCAGGCCTCTGCCTTTTATGAAATCGAAGAACTCCTTTCCTGAAATTGGTGTCTTCGGATCTTCCGCATTCGGATCGAAAAACTGACTTGAAAAAGCCTTCAGAGTTTCGATTTTCTGATCCATGTGTTCCGTTATGTCAATGACGAAATCAGGCGTATTGTAATAATCTTGATTGAAATGATACAATGCCCGTGGACGCCACGCTTGGTAATTCGTTACAATTTTCGGAAGTCCCGCATAAAAGCAACAATCAGCGACTAATTTGGCTGCTCTCGCATGATCGGGGTGACGATCACGAAGTGCATTCGTGAAAACTATTTCAGGTCTATATTTTCGAATAGCATCAATTATCAGCGTTTTGTTTTCAGGAGTATCTGTGAAAAAGCAATCTGCCATTTCCAAATTTTCTCTAAAATGACTCCCCATAATTCGAGAAGCATTTTCTGCTTCAGCCATTCGTAATTCAGCACTACCTCTTGTACCAAGCTCACCTTGTGTGAGATCTATCAACGCCACTGTCTTCCCTTCCTTAACATATTTAATAATTGTTCCGGCTGCACTAATTTCCGCGTCGTCAGGATGTGCCGAAACGACAAGTAAATCAACTTTATTCATTTTGCAAATGTCCGAAAATTTATTCCAAATTGAGTTAAGAAATTAATCCTTATTTTTGAAACCAATGTTTAGGAGACTTTTTTTCACAATAAGTGTTGTGCTGCTCGGCACCATTTCCTATGCCCAGCCATCTGGGTATTTAGAATCTGCCCTCGAGATGATGGCAGACACAACTTCTTGGTCAAATGCTCTAGAATACCTTAAGACCAAGAAAGTTACTATTTACCCAACTCCTAATTTACCGAACATTAACCTTGATTTAAAAGGACTTTCAGATTCGCTAACCACTATTCCAAGTTACGCAAATTACCAAAATTGGGATACCCAAAACATTTGGCACAAGAAGCGTAATGTTAATTTTCAAAACGATTCAGCGCTCATTTTTCAGCTGATTATTGACTCTTGTGACTTCGCGTTTCCGACAGACATCGGAAGACAGACATCGCCATTCGGACCGAGATGGGGTCGACTTCATGCGGGTTTAGATTTAGACTTAGACACGGGAGACCCTGTTTACAGCATGTTTGAAGGACTCGTCCGCATTTCTCAATTTAGCGACACTTATGGCAATGTTGTAGTGGTGCGTCACCCCAACGGTCTAGAAACACTTTACGGCCATATGTCGGCAAGAATGGTAGTGCCTGGGCAATACGTTCAGGCTGGGAATATGCTTGGATTGGGTGGAAATACTGGAAGATCATACGGGGCTCATCTCCATTTTGAAACACGATACCTGGGAAATCCATTTGACCCGGCTTATCTGATTATCCCTAATCAAAAGGCCTTGAAATCGACTGTATTCGAACTTACAAAAAAGAAACTCAACGCTCCAACAAACCCGCCAACAGCTCCTACCGCAAATAACAACTCGAAAGGAAATTCAGGAAATAAATATCACACTGTAAAACGCGGCGACACCCTTTCCTCTATTGCAGCTAAGAACAGAACTACGGTGTCTAAACTGTGTAAAATGAATAAAATCAAGACTACGACCAATTTAAAAATTGGGCAGAAAATTAAAGTCCGATAAATCTTCGACTTATATTTACCCTCGACTCTTCTATTTCCGTTTAACATAGAACAAAAATTAGACTTTGATGTTTTATAAATTATGAGTAAACGAGTTGCCGTAATAGGTGCTGGATTCGCTGGATTATCCGCTGCATGTAGGTTGGCTCAACTGGGCTACGAAACACATGTGTTTGAGAAACATTCAACACCGGGCGGAAGATGTAGGGTTTTTGAAAAAGAAGGTTTCACCTTCGATATGGGGCCAAGTTGGTACTGGATGCCCGAAATTTTCGATCAGTTTTTTGAGCAATACGGTGAAAAAAGAAGCAATTACTACTCATTAGAGAGATTAGACCCTTCCTATCGCGTGTTCTTTTCAAATAAGATTTTAGATATCCCAGCCTCAGCCGATGAGCTCGGACAGAAACTTGAAGCATTAGAACCCGGCAGTAAAGAAAATCTCAAAAAGTTTCTTGCTGAAGCCAAATACAAATACGATACGGGAATGGGGGAATTCGTTTGGAAGCCCTCCCTTTCAGCAACAGAATTTTTAGATCTGAAACTTCTCAAAGCCGCCGTGCGCATTCACCTCTTCAATTCAATTTCTTCACACATTCGGAAATACTTCAAGCATCCGGAAATTATTCAATTGCTAGAATTTCCCGTTTTATTCCTCGGAGCTAAACCAGACAAAACCCCAGCTCTCTA
>CAMDFE010000190.1 GCA_945897395.1 Chryseobacterium gleum
AGATACATTGGATCTCTCGTTGCAGACTTTCACAGAAACTTAATCAAAGGCGGAATCTATATTTATCCGAGAACCACGAAAAACAAAAGTGGAAAATTGCGTATGCAATACGAATGCAATCCGCTTGCGTTCATTGTTGAGCAAGCGGGTGGAAAAGCCACTGACGGACACCGCAGAATTATGGAAATTGTTCCTACCGATTTGCACCAACGTTCTCCCCTATTCATCGGATCAAAGAATATGGTTGACAAAGTGGAAGCGCTTATCCAACAACACTCGTAAGATGCGCACCGTTCTTTTGCTTGCATTTCTATTCTTCGGAATATCAACGTTCGCGCAAGATTCTGCAAACAACATGGCATGTGCGAAAGGTGCTTCAATAGCGAAATTCAATAATAGAAAAATTGTACAAAAGCTTCGAAAATTCGATAACCAAAGGGCTGTGGCCATTGGGCTTGACGTGAGCTTGGGATTGTTCGGAGTTCATCGCATGTACTTGGGAACAGACTTGAAAGTTCCTGTGATATATACCGCTACCATTGGCGGAGGTGGTGTGTTGTGGTTGGTAGATTTAGGTTTGTTAATCGCGGTGAAAGACCTCACACCCTTCAAGGATAATCCGAATGTGTTTATATGGAATTCAACTCGATAAATCATGACAGAAGGATTATCAGTTGTGCTTATCACATTCAACGAAGGACATCACATTGCAAAATGTTTGAAGGCTGCACAGGCCGTGGCCGATGAAATTATAGTGATTGATTCTGGATCTACGGATAACACCGTTGATGTCTGTAAGGCTTACGGAGCAAGGGTTGTAACGAATCCTTGGTGCGGATATTCCGAACAAAAAAACTTTGGAAACGCGCAGGCTTCTTTCGCTTGGATATTGAGTTTAGACGCCGACGAGGTTTTGAATGAGGTGCTTATTCAAAGTATTCTGAAGTGGAAGGATCATCCACAAGCAGCGTCATTCAAGCGCATGACCAATTATTGCGGAACGTTTATTAAGCACGGTGGCTGGTATCCAGATGTTAAAGTTCGTTTGTTCAACAAACGAGAAACGAATTGGGAAGGAAACATTCACGAAGTATTGCGCGGACTTTCAAAAGAGAATACATTTTTGTTGGAAGGCGATTGCCTTCACTACTCCTACTACAGCGTTGATCAGCACTACGCGCAAGCGGAAAAATTCACAAGTATACAGGCCGAGGATTTATTTCAACATGGAAAAAAATCGCCTTGGTACAAAAGGATCTTTAGTCCGATTTCAAAATTCGTTGTCGACTATTTCTTCCGTTTCGGATTTCTAGATGGAAAGGCTGGATTCACGGTTGCGCGCATTTCGGCTTACGCTACGTTTTTAAAATATAAAAAACTACATGAGCACATTCGCCTTTCCAAGTAGTCTTGCTATTGCAAGAACAGACAGCATTGGCGATGTGATTGTAACGTTGCCCTTGTGCGGTTTCATTAAGAAATATTCTCCGAATACACGCATAACATTCATTGGAAGAGGCTATACACAGGCCATTGTAGAGGCTTGTCCGTTTGTAGATGAGTTTGTGAATTTCGATAAGCATTCAGAATCTAGTTTGAAAGCAGACGCATGCGTATTCGCCTTTCCAGATGCGCAAGTCATGAAGTGGGTGAAGGCGCAAGGCGTGAAGAAACGCATTGCAACTGGCAGCAGAATAGCCTCTTGGAAGTACGCTAATAATCGTGTTTTCTTTTCAAGAAAGAATTCAGAATTGCATGAATCGCAATTGAATTTTCATCTGTTGTATCCGTTCGGAGTAAAAGATATTCCAACCCTCGAAGAAATTCGCGCGTGGCATGTGTTGAAACCTCAAGTGGAAAGCCCTATTCAACTCGAACCGAATAAACGTTCGGTAGTGTTTCATATGTTAAGCAAAGGAAGTGCTTTGAATTGGTCGTTGCATCAATACCAAGAATTGGCGTCGCTACTGCCCGCAGCTTACTTCAACATATACATAACAGGAACGGAAGAAGAAGGGGTTCGTATTCGAAAAGATTTTCGATTCGATTCCCACATTATAGACTTAACCGGAAAGCTGTCACTTCCACAATTAATCGCCTTTATTTCTTCTTGCGAAACCCTGGTTGCCGCAAGCACAGGACCGCTGCACATTGCATCGGCCGTGGGTATTCGCGCCGTTGGACTTTATCCTTCGAAACGTCCCATGCATCCTGGAAGATGGAGGCCTCTTGGCGAAAGAGCGGCCTATTTGGAGGATGGTGTTGTGGATGAAGCTGCTGTGCTGAACATTTCAGCGGAGGAGGTATTTGAAAAGTTGAAAAACTAACGCAATCGCAAAACCACACCAGTCTTCAACTCTACTCCTCTTTCAAGATCGTTTTTTCGTTCTATGCTGTGAATACGGATACCGTATTGTTGGGAGATATCGCGAATGCTTTCTCCGCGTTTCACCTTGTGTTCTTTCACGCTGCCCTTGAATCGCTTGGGTTGTAGGTAAACGATTTCCTTTTCTTGGAAAACATGTCCGTCCTCAATGTCGTTGTACTTCTCCAATAAATGCTCAGAAATACCAGTGCGCTCTGCAAGTTCTTTGAGCGTTTCTTTCTTCTTCGCAGAAACATATTTGATTCGATTGTTTGAGATATTGACAACTACCGAATGTTCGTTCGGTTTTTGTTCCGTATCGAACTGTGTGAGTTCATACTTCTCAATTAAATCAATCAAGTTCTTGGCATAGGTTGAACTAGTTGCATATCCGCATTTCTTCAGTCCCTGCGCCCATCCTTTGTAGTCGGTAATCTCCAATACGAATAGCTCTTCGTAGCGCGGTTTCTTCAGAAAAACACTGTGGTCCTCGAACGACTGATCTACTGATTTGTATTTACGGAAACACTCATTCGGAGCGTCGTCATCTAAATGCATGGTAGCACCGTTCCAGGTGTCATGACACTTTATTCCAAAATGATTGTTGGCTTCAGCCGCTAGCTTCGATTTACCACTGCCACTCTCAAGAATACCTTGCGCTAAAGTAATGCTGGCGGGAACACCGTATTTGCGCATTTGATCTTGCGCAATGGACGAATAGTTTTGAATGTAAGCCTCAGGGGTTTGGGCTAGAGAAGCTGAGAAAGGGGAAAGAATGAGTAGGAGAAACAGAATGGGAATGAGGAAATACTTAGTACTTCTTTCGTTCTTTTTCGGTGCCATCTTCATTGTAGAAGATCCACTCGCCCACTTCTTTTCCATTTTCATACTCACCTTCAACATAGGGTTTTCCGTTTTCATGCCAAGCCTTGTAATCGCCTTCTAGTACTCCATTCTCATACGTATTCAAGCTCCATCTGTTACCGTTTTGGTAGAATGTGTAACACTCGCCGTGACGCTTTGTCTCTTTCATGCGCATTTCAATGTAGCACTGCTGGCTGTTCGGATAGAATGCGCGTTCTCCAATTTTATTGTCCGTGCCTTTTTCGAAATAACCGACAATACGCATTCCTTCGGCAGTAGTTTTTATTTCGCGCGCATCGGCATCGTCTAACGCAGGGGTGCACGAAGCAAACACAACAACAAAAAGAGTAAGTATCCAAATTGCTTTTTTCATACTTCTATTTTTTTCGTTCAATCGTGTAGTTCACCAATAATTTCAAGGATTCGCGAGACGGAGAGTCTTCAAACTGATTCAAAATTTCCAATGCTTTATCCCGGAATTCATACATTTTCTCTGTTGCGTATTTGATTCCTCCTAACTCCACCACTTCAGCCATAAGTTCTTCCACTTTCACTTTATCAGTATTGAATTTCCGTACGGTGCGAATCAATTTCTTAGCAGTATCGCGATCTACTTTTCGCAAAACATGAATCAGTGGAAGCGTTAATTTTCTTTCTTGAATATCAATAC
>CAMDFE010000191.1 GCA_945897395.1 Chryseobacterium gleum
GAGTCAATGCAATTGTTCAAAGAAAAGCAAGCCACAAGCCCAGTTCATATACAGCAGCTCTGTTGCTCGTGAGACCGGGGCTAAGCCAGGAGATATTGTGAATTCAACAGTGGTGTACTTCGCTGGATTAACCGAAATGGTTCCTAGTCAATTCGATTCGAATATCGAAGAAGTTGCGGCTTTAATGAAGGCGAATCCAATAATGAACCTTGAATTGATAGGTCATTCAGATGCCGATGAAACAGCTGAAGCGAAAGTAGACGAGCAGGTTTCGAACATGGCTGAAAAGCGAGCTAACTCTGTTAAAGAAGCTTTAGTAGGATTTGGAATTAGCGCAACAAGAATTTCTGTGACTTCAGCTGAGGATACTCAGCCTGCAAGTACCTTTAATTCACCATCTGGACACGCTCAAAACAGACGTGTTGTTTTCAAAGTGAAATAAGAACATTCAATCTTTATTAAAGGGGAGCTGCAATAATTTGCGCTCCCCTTTTGTTTTGTAGTTAAATTCGGTACGTTGAAGAAATTGATACGATATACTTTATTACTTCTGGCGCTTTGCAATTTGCAAGGTGTTGCCCTCGCTCAGAACTTGGTATTGAATTCCAGTTTCGAGGAACACCAAGGTTGTCCTGTCGATTTCAATCAAAGTCAGCTTACACACATCGTCTCTTGGAAACAACCCGGACAAGGAACTCCAGACTATTTTAATAGCTGCAGCAAAGCCGTTGGCGTTCCGAAAAATGTATTTGGAAGTGAACCCGCAGCAGCGGGACAAGCCTATGCGGGCTTTGTGAATTACACCTTCAATAAGAAAAATTACCGCGAATACCTAAGCTCGGAATTGAGTAGACCGCTAAATCCAGGAGAATTGGTTTGCATTGAAATAAGCATTTCCTCTGCCGATTTGTGCAACTTCGTGACCGATGGTTGCGGAATAGTTTTAAGCAAAGAGGAGCTTCGTCAAAAAGGAATGGCGTGCATAGAAATGAAAGCCACTATTGAGAATCCGCACTTGTACATTCTCGATCAAAAAGACGGATGGGTGAAGATGGGCGATGTCTATCGCGCTTCCGGTGGAGAGCGTTTCATTACCATTGGAAATTTCAAAAGTGATAAGGCCACGAAGATTCTTCACAGCACTGGAAACGACAAAGGAATGGGTGACTATAGTTATTTGTACCTAGACGATGTGGTTGTGAAGCCTGTAAGAACGAAGGAAGAGTGTTCGTGTGAGAACGAAGTCCTACAGTCACTGGTATTCGATCCGCCGCTTCAATTGAGTCAGTACGATGAGATTCGATTGGACGATGTGCTTTTTGATTTCGACAGATTCAATTTAACCGATAGCGCAAGGAAAGAGCTCGATGAAGTTTATGTCTTGTTGAAGAAAAACAAGGCTATGTTCTTGGAAGTTCAAGGGCATACCGATAGCAGAGGTAAAGACGATTACAACGTGACGCTTTCTAAAAATAGGGCAGAGGCAGTCGTAAGTTATTTGATGAAGAAAGGCATAGACCGATCTCGATTGGAAATAAAATACTTCGGAGCAGCAAAGCCAGTAACAACGAACGACTCAGATGAAGGCAGAGCTAAAAATCGCAGGGTAGAATTCAGGGTACTGAAGAAACGATTCGAATTAATTGAAAACAGTTAATTACTCGTTTTTCGAATTAATACTGTCCCAAATAACGTCTTTCAATTCGTCAATGTTCTTTTGACCAACAGCCGAAATGAACACATGCTTGATGCTGCGAGGCAATAGCTTTTTCATCTGTTTCTCCATAACCTCGTCTATCATATCACATTTCGTGATAGCCAAAATGCGTGGTTTGTCGAGCAATTCTGCATTGAATTTTTTCAATTCATTCAACAAGATTTTGTACTCGGCTTTAATGTCATTGGAATCGCATGGAACCATGAACAACAACGTTGCGTTGCGCTCAATGTGACGTAGGAAGCGGTGTCCAAGGCCTTTTCCTTCCGAAGCTCCTTCGATAATTCCAGGAATATCGGCCATAACAAAACTGCGATCGTTGCGGTAGCGCACCATTCCTAAATTCGGAACAAGCGTTGTAAACGGATAATCTGCAATTTCAGGTTTAGCCGCAGAAACAACGGAAAGCAACGTAGACTTTCCTGCATTCGGAAAACCAACAAGTCCAACGTCTGCAAGAACTTTCAATTCAAGAATTTTCCATTCTTCAACACCCTCTTCCCCAGGTTGTGCATAGTCTGGGGCTTGGTTGACAGCGGTCTTGAAATTGTGATTTCCTAAACCACCACGTCCACCTTTTGCAATGATGTATTCTTGTCCTACCTCATTTATTTCACAAAGGACTTCGCCCGTTTCAACGTCGCGGGCGATTGTGCCTATTGGAACTTCCAAATACTCGTCGCCCCCTTGCTTTCCTGATTTGTGTGAACTACTTCCTCCTTCGCCCGGCTCAGCAATAACGTGCTTGCGGAACTTCAAGTGAAGGAGAGTCCAAATGTTTTGGTTCCCACGAAGAATAATGTGTCCACCACGTCCGCCGTTTCCTCCATCTGGACCTCCACGCGGAACAAATTTCTCTCTGTGCATGTGTCGAGACCCAGCACCGCCATCACCGGAACGACAACAAATTTTTACGTAATCAACGAAGTTTGAATTGCTCATGCTAATGTGTCTATTGCACTGAACAAGCGATTAGAGATTTCATCCAACTCACCAATTCCGTCTATTGCAAAAAATTTATTTTGTCCTTTATAATACTCTGCCACTGGCGCTGTTTCTCTCTTGTATACCTCAATGCGATTTCTAACAATGGAAATATCGCCATCGTCCGCGCGACCAGATGTTGCAGCGCGTCCAAGTAATCTTTTCTCTAATTCGGTCTCTTCAACTTCCAAAGCCAACATACAAGAAATGGTTTGGTCTTTTTCGCTTAACATTTCGTCAAGAGCCAAGGCTTGTGGAGAAGTTCGTGGGAAGCCGTCGAAAATGAATCCTTTTGCTTCCGGAAACGCTTCCAACTCACTCTTCAACATGTTAATAGTCACTTCATCTGGAACCAAATTCCCCGCATCCATGAAGCTTTTTGCAAGCGTACCTAAGGCTGTAGCTTCTTTAATGTTTTTGCGGAAAATATCTCCTGTGCTCAAATGCACGAGGTTGTATCTATTTACTAAACGTTCGCTTTGGGTTCCTTTTCCAGCACCCGGAGGGCCGAAGAGTACAATGTTAATCATGTCTTTAGGTTGAATTGAGCTGCAAATGTACAACACACGCATGGTTTTCGTGGTGTTTTCGGCCATCTGAATTATCTTCGCAGAAATACTGAAATTATGAATTACGATGTAATTGTTTTAGGAACCGGACCAGGCGGATATGTAACTGCCATTCGCGCTAGCCAATTGGGATTGAAAACAGCGGTAATCGAGCGTGAAGCCTTAGGCGGAATTTGTTTGAATTGGGGCTGTATTCCAACTAAAGCTCTACTAAAGAGCGCATCGGTTTTTGAATACATTAATCACGCAAAAGAATACGGACTTGAGGTTACTGGTGCCAAGGCAGATTTTGCTGGTGTAGTGAAAAGAAGTCGCGGTATTGCCGACGGCATGAGCAAAGGTGTTCAGTTCTTAATGAAGAAGAACAAGATCGATGTTATCATGGGTAGCGGTAAAGTTCTAGCTGGAAAGAAAATCCAAGTAACTGCTGCTGACGGAACTGTATCTGAAGTAAGCGGAAAGAATATCATTATCGCGACAGGTGGCCGTTCACGCAGCTTGCCGAACATGCCGCAAGATGGAAAGAAAATTCTTGGATACCGCGAAGCTATGACCATGGCAGAGCAGCCGAAATCTATGGTAATCGTAGGTTCTGGTGCAAT
>CAMDFE010000192.1 GCA_945897395.1 Chryseobacterium gleum
TTTTCTGACTTCAGGCATTTCCTTGCTTGGACAAGAACCCGCGTCGCAAGATTCGTTGTTGCCCATTGTTCCCTACTCGTCAGATGGGGCAGCTCGTCAATGGCTAAATGGTAGCGACAAATCGAGCTTACCCAAATTTACTGCTGCGCCCGTCCCTATTCAACCCGTTGTTATTTATTTTGAAAAATCAGGCGTTGACCTGAGCACTACTGCCCAGCAACAGTTGAACGACATTGTTGAGAAGCTTGCGCGCAATGGAAAAACAGGTGTCCTTATCACAGGGTATTCCGACCGAAATGGAAGCAGTGAAAAAAACTGGAAGGAGTCCGAAAAAAGAGCAAAATCAGTTCGCAATTTCATCTTGAGTTCAGGAATTGATTCCAACCGATGTGTTGCTAAATTCGTTGGAGATGTTGGTTCCATTGGGAAAAACCCCGGAGACAGAAAAGTCATTGTTGAATTTATAGCCCGTCCCTAATGAAGATTATTTGCATTGGAAGAAACTATGCCGCGCACGCAGCTGAACTGGGAAATGCCATTCCTGACAACCCCGTTGTTTTTTGCAAGCCTGACTCTGCTATCATTCAACGCGGCAATCCGTTTGTAATTCCAGCTTTCACAAAAGATGTTCACTATGAGTTGGAATTGGTTTTTCGAATAAATAGATTGGGAAAACACATTCAAGAATCTTTCGCTCCTCGCTATTACAACGAAGTGACTTTGGGAATAGACTTTACGGCGAGAGATGTGCAAGATGAATTGAAAAAGAAAGGCCTTCCATGGGAACGCGCCAAAGCTTTTGACGGATCTGCATTCGTGAGCGAAAAGTTCTTTGAGTTAGAAAACCTTCCTTCCCCCATTCTTTTTACCTTGAAGAAAAATGGAACAACGGTTCAGGAAGGAAATAGTTCGCATATGATCCATTCCATTGACAAACTCATTGAAAATGTTTCGGAAGTTTTTACTTTGAAAATTGGAGACTTAATTTTCACGGGGACACCAGCAGGTGTTGGTCCCATTGCCTCTGGCGATTTGTTGGAAGGATATCTTTTCGATGAAAAAGTATTCGCACTTCGAATTAAATAAGTCTTAAGACTTTGTGTTGCTTCTTTTTTCGAGCATGGGGACAAACGAAAATTCTCCGAAATAGGTGTTCTGAAAATTCCCTTCCGCGTCTTCTTGAATAAGCGTCATTTCCTGTTTGTCTCCTTCACCGAAAGGCATAACAAGCTTCCCACCAGGCTTCATTTGCATGAGCAGTTCTTCGGGAACAATTGGGATGGCGCAAGTAATAATAATTCTATCGTAAGGCGCAAATGCTGGTATTCCCTTGTAGCCATCGCCGTAGGCCAAATGACATTTGTATCCCATTTCAGCCAAAATTTTCTTGGAGGTATCGAAAAGCAACTTCTGTCTTTCAATCGTATAAACCTTCGCCCCCATTTCACAAAGGACAGAAGTTTGATAGCCCGAACCTGTTCCAATTTCAAGAACCTTCATTCCCTTTTCCACGTCTAACAACTGGCTCTGAAAAGCTACGGTATAGGGAGCCGAAATTGTCTGTTCCGCCCCTATTGGAAGGGCCTTGTTTTCATAGGCCAATTCCACAAAAGCGCTCGTTAAGAAGGCGTGTCGAGGAACCTTATTCATAGCATCTAGCACGCGGCCATCGGTAATTCCCTTCTCACGTAATTCGTCTACTAATATTCTTCTCAGTCCCTTGTGTCTGTAATTATCCTCAATCATACCGCCAAGGTACGGGACTATTTCATCCGCTTTTCAGTGTTGAAAAGTAAAAATCAACGAAGTGATGTAGACATTAATTTCTATCACATTTGCATAAGAAGAGAATTATTTATGTTGAAAATAGGAGTTTTAGGAACGGGATACTTAGGGAAGATTCACATGCAAGTGCTATCGGAATTACCAGAATTGTTTACATCCATTCATTTTTTCGATCCGGATATTAAAGCTGCTAAAGAAGCAGCCGCGCGCTTTGGAATTGAACCGTGCCACAGCCTCGACGCGCTTATACATGAAGTTGATGTGGTAGATGTGGTATCTAGCACGCCTTCACATTTCCAATGCGCTTCAAGTGCCATTCGCAATTTAAAACACGTATTCATTGAAAAGCCAATTACTTCGACTTTAGAAGAAAGCAACAGTCTCATTAAACTCGCTAAAGAAGCCCAGGTCATTGCACAAGTTGGACACATTGAGCGCTTCAATCCTGCCTTCTTAGCTATCGCCCCATTGTTAGACCAACCAAAATACATTGAGGCACATCGATTGAGCCAATACAAAGGGCGCAACAACGATGTATCTGTTATTCTCGATGTTATGATTCACGATATCGATTTAATCCTTGCCGTTACTAAAGCCAACGTAAGAAGAGTTTCCGCAAATGGCGCTTCAGTTCTTACTTCACACATTGATATTGCTAACGCACGCATAGAATTAGACAATGGCTGCGTAGCGAATTTAACAGCTAGCCGGGTAGGGACCGATTCCATGCGCAAAATGAGATTCTATCAGAAAGATGCATGTTACGTTTCTGACTTCTTGAATAAGACTGCCCATAGTTACGAGTTGATTCGAGAGAATGAAGAAAATGAAATAACGAAGAAAAGTATTGCAGTGCCTGATAACAATGCACTCAAACAAGAGCTAACAAGTTTCGGCGAAGCAGTATTGCATCAGACAGAACCTACTGTTTCCTTAGAAGATGGCCACAAAGCACTGGTGGTGGCCGAAATGATTGCTGAAAAAATCAGACTCAACGTTTTCACGTCTGAATAGTAAAAAGAAAACTGATTTTTTCATTCGCAATAAACTCTTTTTTATTGCGTTTCCCTCGGGAACCTTTTGATGCGAATGTATATTCGCGACCCAAAACTGAACTATTGAAACCATTTGTTTTTTTTATAACCGCTTCCATTCTTATTCTTCAAGGATGTGACATTATTAATCCGAAAGAAAAGGAACCTGCGTATTTGTATATTCCTTCATTCACCTTTCAAGCAAATCTAAATCAAGGTACTTCTAGCGAGGCCATAACTGAAGTTTGGGTTTATGCAGATGACCAAAGTTTAGGCGTTTTCGATTTGCCCGCAAAAATTCCCATATTGGATTTAGCAACATCTAACATTCGGATTTTCGCTGGCATTAAAAACAACGGCATCTCAAACACCCGAATTCGATATCCTTTTTACGCTCCATTTGACACAACACTGACTATCTCAGCTTTTCAAATCGACACGCTCATCCCTCATTTCTCTTACTACAGTCTCGCAGTTATTTCTGAAAAGGGTTTTGAAAGCGGGAACTTCTTGGTTCAAACCGGTTCTAACAACGGATCGTTTTCTGTCACAAATCAGGCTGATCAAGTTTTTGAAGGGAATCGAAGTGGTTGGGGACATATTGATGCAGGCTTGAGTCGTTTGTATTATAAAGACGACGAGAACCTCAACTATACGAGCGGTGAAAATGTTTTTCTTGAATTGAATTACAGCAGCAATAATATTTTTTCGGTAGGCTACATCACAACCACAGGAGGAATTCAAGCTAAAAATGTAGCGCTAATCATTAACCCTACTTCAAGCGGAGATGGTCTTTCTCCCGTATGGAAAAAAATATACATTGACTTTGGATATGTTCTTCAACAAAATCCGACTGCACAATTTCACGAATTTTACATTGAATCAATTCCCGCAAACGCAACCACACCTGTGAACATTTTTCTAGATAATTTGAAGTGGGTCACTTGGTAAGTGCAAGGTGAATAGAATTTGAAGAACAAAGGAATCATATATTCATACGTCGCTGCAGATTGGATCGCAGCAGCTTCAGCGTGGACAAGTCT
>CAMDFE010000193.1 GCA_945897395.1 Chryseobacterium gleum
AAAACAGGCCCATTCGAGACCATTCTATGAATAGGTATTTCATCTGTTATTGAACTCATGTGAGCATTGGAGAAACCACCGAGGTGAAGGTTTAATGCATGGCCATCTTTTTCTTTTCCTTCCAACTTAAACTGAATGTATCCGCTTTGCCAGCTCCAATACATGCCATTCGCCGGATCCAACGCGCAGCAATGAACGCCAGCAGCGTTTGTTATAGAATCAACACCAAAAGTCAGGCGCACGTAACTCGCGTAATTCGAATTTGTATTTACAGAAAAATTCAATGAGTTAGAATTATTGAAATCTAGCAGTCGGTAAGAAACTGAATCCTTTCCAATGATTTGTTTATTCATATCCAACAACTCAATATGCCCAACGTAGCACTTCAATGTTTCAACATGAAGAAGTGAGTCGACATATCCTAGCGGTGTGTTTTTTAGATTGAATTGAAACCTTCCTTCCAATTTTGAATTCATTTTTTCGAATTCAACAACAATAGGGAAGTGGTCTGAAAGCAGCGGCTCATTAACATCGGTATTCCCAACTTTATACGAATGAAAACCGAGTTTTTCCAATTTGTAAAAAACATAATCTATGCGAGGAGCCTTCGGATTCGCAGCGCGTTCGAAATTGTTGAAAGTTCCAACCTTTGAAGAAATGCCTATTCCCGCATCGGAGAATTCTGCACGAATTTTTCTCAAAGCAGGATCTTCTGGAGCACAATTCAAATCGCCCATGAAAATGATATTTTGAATGGAAGTGAAGCCTTCAATTTCTTTCAGAATAAGTTTCGCGCTTTCTTGTCGAGCCACAACTCCCACATGATCCCAATGCGCATTCACCAACAACAAAGTATCCTTCAGTTCATCATCGAACAACAAAGCAAACGTGGCTATTCGCTCGCAAGCAGCGTCCCAACCTTTGCTGGGTTTCGTCGGAGTTTCAGACAACCAAACTGTTTTCGATTTAACCAATGAAAATCGATTCAAGTTGAAATAAATAGGGGAGTACTCGCCTTTGGTTTCGCCATCTTCTCTTCCAACTCCAACGCGTTTGTATTGTCTCTGACTGAAATTGTAATTGAATAGTGCGTGGTCGAGTTCAAGAACTTCGTTGTGCAAGACTTCTTGAAACCCAATAATATCAGCGCTTTCACTCCAAAGGAAATTTTTCACACGCTCGCTTCTGTTCGGCCAACTGTTCTCACCATCGTTTGGGTTGTTGTAACGAATGTTGAATGAAAGAACTTTTAAAGAAGAAGTCTGACCGAATGAACATTCGGTTTTTGCAATGAAAAGGGTGCAAAGAATTGCAAGTCGAAAAAAGTAGTTTTTCATTCTGGAGTTAAAGGTAAAAAAAAACCTCCCGAAGGAGGTTTTTATATGTTAGAGGGAAGAAGAATTATGCTCCTTCTTCGCCGTCCATTTTCTCTTTCAATGCAGCCAATGCACCTAAGTCACCAAGAGTTGATTTCTCAACTTGAGAGTTAACTTGCTTCACAGCTGAATTGTTGTCTTCTTTCTTAGCACCCGATCCAGAACCTGAACCAGCGCCAGCACCAGCACTTGAGCGCTTAGGCTTAGAATCTGATGAAGATGGAGTAGAAGTGATTTCTTCTGGCTTCCAAGTTTGTGTGTGAGACACAGCAATCTTACGTTGGTTCTTGTTGAATTCAAGAACGATGAAGTCAAGGGTTTCTTCAACTTTCGCTGTAGATCCGTCTTCTTTCTTCATGTTTTTATTCAAGCAGAATCCTTCTAAACCGTAAGGAAGCGCAACAATACAATGGTTACCTTCTTTCTTCACGATAGTTCCCTGGTGCTTGGTTCCTTCAAGGAAAACAGTTTCAAACACATCCCATGGATTTTCTTCCACTTGTTTGTGTCCTAAGCTAATTTTACGTCCTTCACGATCCAATTCCATTACTACTACAGCTATATCATCTCCGATAGCGCAAAACTCACTTGGATGCTTGATCTTCTTAGACCAAGAAAGGTCAGAGATGTGAACAAGACCATCGATGCCGTCTGCTAATTCGCAGAAGATACCGAATGTAGTGAATGCACGAACTTTCGCGGTGTGCTTGGCTCCAACAGGGAAACGAGTCTCAATTCCGTCCCATGGATCAGAAGTCAATTGCTTCAATCCAAGGCTTAATTTACGCTCGTCTTTCTCCATGCTTAAGATAACAGCCTCAACCTCTTGTCCTACTTTCAAGAAATCTTGAGCAGAACGTAAGTGTGAACTCCAAGACATTTCAGAAACGTGAATCAATCCTTCTACACCTGGAGCAATCTCAACGAATGCACCGTAGTCAGCAAGAACAACCACTTTTCCTGTAATCTTTTGTCCAACTTCCAAAGTATCTTGAATAGCATCCCATGGGTGAGCAGACAATTGTTTCAAACCAAGAGCAATTCTCTTCTTGTCATCATCGAAGTCAAGAATAACAACGTTGATCTTAGAATCCAATTGAACAATCTCTTCCGGATGAACAATACGTCCCCAAGAAAGGTCAGTAATGTGAATCAATCCATCTACGCCGCCAAGGTCAACGAATACACCGTAGCTTGTGATGTTTTTAACCACACCCTCCAATACTTGTCCTTTTTCAAGGCCAGACATGATTTGCTTCTTCTGTTCTTCCAACTCAGCTTCAATAAGCGCTTTGTGAGAAACAACTACGTTCTTGAACTCGTTGTTAATCTTAACAACTTTCAATTCCATAATTTTTCCAACGTACACATCGTAGTCACGAATTGGCTTAACGTCGATTTGTGATCCAGGTAAGAACGCTTCGATACCGAATACGTCAACAATAAGTCCGCCTTTTGTGCGACACTTAACTTCACCTTTAATAATTTCGCCAGTCTCAAGAGCTGTATTAACGTTACCCCAAGCGCTGAACAAACGTGCAGTCTTGTGAGAAACGATTAATTGTCCGTTTTTGTCTTCTTGTAATTCAACGTAAACAGTAACGCGGTCACCCGCTTTAAGATCTGGGTTGTAACGGAATTCAGTTACCGCAACAACACCTTCAGATTTGTATCCGATGTTGATTACAACTTCTTTCTTTCCAACAGAAACAACAGTTCCTTCAATAACTGTTTTTTCAGCAATTGTAGATAAAGTGTTTTCGTACAATGAATCGTAGCGTGAACGCTCTTCATCGTTGTATCCACCTGCAGACTCATACGCTTCCCAACTGAACTCACCGTTTTCATTCATGAAAGCGGCGTCGTCAGCGGTGCTGTACAACTCTAATGGTTCTTCTGCAGAAACTTCTTCTTCTACCGGAGCAGAAACTTCTTCTACAGATTCAGAAGCAGTAGCTTCAGTGTTTTCAGTTCCTTCGTTGGTTGGAACAGTGTTTTCAGCTTCTTCAGCTGGATTTAATTCTTCTGCCATGGGGCATTGTTAATTTGTATTTCATTCGCCTTCGCACGCATACGGAATGAAAGAGTTAGTTATTTTCAGTGATTCAGCGTCTCATCACCGCCCAAAAAGGGACGCGAATATACAAAGAATTTCACGAAATAATGCGTGATGTATAAACATTGTGGTCTACAATGTGTTCTGATTATTATTGCAAATAATTACGCAGTCACAAAATCAAGTCTTTGCATGAAAGTTGGAATCCCATTAGAATTATTTCCTAACGAGTCGCGTGTAGCCGCCACTCCCAAAACAGTAGAACGATTAATTAAACAAGGCTTCGAAGTTGTTGTGCAATCCAATGCGGGAAACAGATCTCATTTTCAAGACAGCGATTACCA
>CAMDFE010000194.1 GCA_945897395.1 Chryseobacterium gleum
TGTATCCCGCAAGATTCTGCATGTTCGGAAAAGATGCTAGGAAGAATAAAATGCAAACAAAGCAAACAATTACAAAAGGTCTAAAAGCTTTGCTTTTGATAAAATGCACAGTTAGTGCTCTCAGAAATATACCAATGGGTAGTCGGCTGAAAATTTTGATATCTTCGAAAACGGTTGTTTTTTCATCTAGAAATTTCAGAATTAACTTCGTTTCAATCTTCGCGAATAATTGAGAGAATATTATCTTTCCAAAGCTTGGCCAACGATGTAGAATAATAAGTAGCATCGAATCGTAAAATGTAAACCGACTCTTTGAAACTTTTTCATGCGTTCGGTTGGTTGACAGAGTCAAATGACCCTTCTGAATGCTTTCTGCAATTTCAAGCGCTTGGGCATACATATTCTTGAAAGCGTATCCGGTGCTTGGTTTGAGGCAGTAGTTTCGTGCACCAAGATTAATTATGTTTTCACTGCCATGACTATCCATTGAAGCGTTGCTCATAGGAATGCACCCTTGCTCAACCCCAATTTTTTTATATGGCCCGAATTGATTTGAAATGTAGTCTTCGATTATGGTTTCCGCTTGGGGCGATGTGATGACTTCTTTTCCGAAACGGGTTACTTCAAAAAGAGCGGTATTGTTTGCGAAAGGCAATACATAGATAAACTGAGTGAAATTGTTTTGTTCAATGTTGAAGTCCATCATGCGGAAGGATTCAACATCTAATTTTTCATCTGGGAATTCAACAACCCATCCGATAAAGCTTTGAAATAGTGTTGTTTGGTTCCATTCGGTTTTTTGTAAAGTCGGTGTTCTAGAGTCAAATATGTAATTAGCGTATTTTTTCACACCACTAATTGTAGCGAAGTTTCCGAGATTGTCGGTTCCTGTTTCCGATACTTCAGCCAGCTCGATTTGAATGTCATGTCTTTGAATAAGCTCATTAGCTTTTTCAATAATGATAGAATTAGGTATGTGATTATAGGCTGTTGGGTGCAGGTGTTCTTGCTTTCCGTTGTTCAGTTGAATTTTATTCCAAGAATGCTGAATAAAGGGTGCGAGATTTTTTTTGAGTTCACCAGACTCTTCTGTCCAGAAGCAAAAATTCTTGTTATTCGCAGATTCTTTTGCAGGGTCTGCAATTAGAATGGTTTTGTCTTTTAGGAGATTTCGCTTTTCAAGTTCAATTAGCACAAGTGAAGCAGATGCTCCTTTTCCAGCAAAGATGTAATCGTATTGTTCTTCAGCGATCATTTTTTGACGGTATTAATCTGCTTTGAGAGATAGAACTTGATTAAAAGAAAAAGGGCGTAAGTTTTATTACTTACGCCCTTTTTAAATTCTATTTTTAGTAGAAGAGATTTACTTAGTCTTCTTTACGCGACAACGCATAAATTACTAAACCAAATCCAATTTTGTTTACGGCATCACCTATGTTGTAAATAATATCCATATCCCAACCTAAATTTGCCATAAAAGAATACCACTGTCCGTCAGCAGTTCCTATCATATAACCTACTGGATAAATAGCCCAACCTATAACAACAAACTTCAATAAAGAGTTTATTGCTTTTTGAACTGAAGGACTGCTCGCTTTAGACAGTTTTGCAACATCTCCCATCCATACTTCATAAACAATGTAGAAGTAAGCTAGACCTGAAACTAGACCCCACATTGCTGCTTGATTTTTGAATACTGCTTCTCCAAAATAACCAGTAACTAACATAATTACAGAAGCAAAAATTAATTTCCATAACAAGTTAATTTTCGCACCCGCTTTTTTGGTGATCAAGTAAAACTCAACGCACATCAATGGAACAGTCAAAATCCAGTCAACATAACGGAAGAAAGTTGGTGAATCTCCTCCTGTATCATGGTTGTAGCCTCTCATGTAGTAGTAGTGAAATGCTGCAATCAAGGTGATAAGACCAGAAACAAGAATGGAAGTTCTCCACTCAGGTTTAGTGTTACTTAGCTCGAAAAAGAAGAAAACCGAAGCAGCCATCATGGCCATTGTTCCGATAAAAAACGTGAATGCAACATAGTTATCCGGTTGGATCACATGCTCCAATTGACTGGCAGTCTTAATTGCGGCGGTTAAAAATAAAGGTTCCATAATACATTTTGGTTAAGTGTTCCTACTCTTATGGCTTTTCGGTTTCTCCGCGTTTTTTAAAGTGGTTTCTGCCTCCACATCAGTCAGAGCAATTATAGTATAAACTTGTTTAAACAAAAATGTTTTTTTTAAAAAGTTTCATGAAATTCTATTCTAAACCAAAGTGTCTTTTGAGTGTTTATTAACATGTATTAATAAAGTTCGAATGAAATGAGTTTAGAAGATTTGATTAAAAGAGTAGAAGGTATAGATCCCGTTGACTATTGTAAATCGAGAAACTATCTTTCCGGAGCTGTTACTTATTTGTCTCCGTATATCTCGAGAGGGGTAATAAGTACCAAGCTAATCCTTGATTCTGTATTGAAAAGAGGGCACTCTGTTGATGAGATTGAAAGTTTCCTTAAAGAATTAGCATGGCGTGACTATTGGCAGCAGATTTGGATTGCCAGAGGATCTGAAATTGATTCAGATATCCGGAATCAACAACCTCGGGCAGACAGGAATGGTGTTCCAGTTAATATTATAAATGGACAAACCGGTATTGAGGCTATTGATAAAGGAGTTTCCGAATTTTACCGAACGGGTTATCTACACAATCACATGCGTATGTATATAGCATCGTGTGCAACCAATCTAGGGAGATGTGCATGGATTCAACCGGCACAATGGATGTATTATCATTTGTTAGACGCCGATTGGGCGAGCAATGCTTTGAGTTGGCAATGGGTGTGCGGGGCGAAGAGTAACAAACTCTATTTCGCGAATCAGGAGAATATCAATAAGTATTGCAATACCAATCAGACAAAAACTTTTCTAGATATCTCCTATGAAGAAATTGAGACATTGGAAATTCCTAAAGAATTGCAAGAGTTGGAAGTGTTTGAGCTGAAAACAAAACTTCCGAACACATTTTTCCCGACGATACGAAATGGAGAAACGTGTTACATTTATAATTTCTATAATCTCGATCCTCAGTGGAGAAAAGAAGAAGAAGGCATTCGTGTTCTATTACTAGAGCCATCGGTGTTTGCAAAGTATCCTGTTTCCGAAAAGAGTATTCAGTTTTGTATTGACTTAGCGAAAGAAAATATTCCCAACATTCAAATCTGTGTGGGGGAGTTTGCAGATTTACAAAGAATTGCCGACGTGAAATTCATTTTCAAGGAGCATCCGTTGAATAAGTATGAAGGAATACAAGATGAACGAGATTGGATTTCGAATGTGAAGGGGGAATACTCTTCGTTCTTTTCGTTTTGGAAAAAAGTAAAGAAAGAAATACAATGAAGAAAGCGAACCTACCCACCAAAATATGTGTAGTCTGTGGATTACCTTATACTTGGAGAAAGAAGTGGGAGAAGAATTGGGACGAAGTCAAGCATTGCAGTGAGCGCTGCAGAAGG
Source organism: Chryseobacterium gleum (assembly GCA_945897395.1). Classification (GTDB taxonomy): domain Bacteria; phylum Bacteroidota; class Bacteroidia; order Flavobacteriales_D; family Sanyastnellaceae; genus CAIZGX01. The sequence goes on from CAMDFE010000194.1 coordinate 3,518, forward strand.
TCGAAGGTTAGAACTTCTACAAGCAGCTAATTCAACTTATTGAGCTTCTTCTAGTTGCTTCGCATGTTGCTCTACTTGATGCTCGTTGAAGTTGTCCCAACGCGGAGCTTCTTCACTTTTTTCGTGCAGGAATGATTTCAAGTACTCGCTGTTGTCGTTGTGTATTTCATGAAGCAACTGAAGAATTTGGAAAAAGAACTCATCCAATCGAGTTGAATTGTT
>CAMDFE010000195.1 GCA_945897395.1 Chryseobacterium gleum
AATGAGCTCTTGAAGTCGCCAAATTTGCTGGCTTCTATGCCTATTGAAGATTTGGAAACTATTACCAAGAATTACCCTTGGTTTAGTTTAGCTCACTCCTATTTAGCAAAGGCCTATCAGGAAAACAACAGCCACAAGACATCGGGACAAATTGCGTTAGCCTCTACCCTTCATTCGAACAGAACGTGGTTGTACGGATTTTTAAAGGAGCCTGTTCTTCGGAAACATTCGACCATTGCAATAATCGAGAGCCTTCCAACCGAAAATATTCCTGAAATAATTGTTGATGTTACTCCAAGCCCGGCAGCTTCTTCGACTTCGCTGGCTGAATTAGCGGCATCGATGATGGAAGAGCTAGAACCAGATGTAAGAGAAGTTAAGAGAGGGGAAGAACCGGAGGTAAGAGAAGTTAAGAGAGGGGAAGAAAAGGTAAGAGATTTAGATTTTTTAGATAAATCAATTTTAGCAACAGCTGTTTCGAGTTCGATATTTTTAGAGGTGAGTGAGGATGACGTGGAGCAAGATGTTGCACAAGATTCCGCGAAAGTTGCTTCGCAAGGTCCTGCGGAAGGTGGAGAGAGCGAGGCTTTGTTCACTTGGTTGAGGAGTGTGAGTGACGATGAAGGAGAATCAGAAAGAGAAAGAGAAAGAGAAACAGAAACAGAAACAGAAAGAGAAAGAGAAAGAGAAAGAGAAACAGAAAGAGAAACAACAGCGACTGTTCAGCCGTCGGTGGATTTGATAGAGAAATTCATTGCTACTTCACCGCGCATTACGCCGGGTAAGGTGGAGCAATACACGGGTATCAGTTTTGTGAAAGAAAGTTTGGAAGAAAATTTCGATTGGGTTACTGAGACCATGGCGAAATTGTATGCAGCGCAAGGAAAAATAGACCGTGCACGTAAGGCCTACAAGCGCCTGATTGAACTTCATCCTGAGAAAAAAATTCACTTCGAAAATCAACTAAAAGTCCTAAACCAAAGAAAATAGAGGTTCTTCCTTTGTTACTCCTTGAATTCGTGTATCTTTGTGGACCTCAAAATTTAACATATCATGGTATTTATCGTAACAGTTTTAATCGTAATCGCAGCTCTCCTTCTTGGATTGGTGGTGTTAATTCAAAGTCCAAAAGGCGGCGGATTGTCAGCTGGCTTCGCAGGTAGCGCGCAAATTGGCGGAGTTAAGCGTACAGCAGACTTCTTAGAAAAAGCAACTTGGTACTTAGGCATAGCCCTTTTTGTACTTTGTTTGGCTTCAACAAGCCTTTCGACTACAGCGCGTCCAGCTGCAGAAGAAGAGCAACAAACAGAACAAACAGACGGTGGTCAGCAACAAAGCGGTGACCAACAACAAGCACAATAATTGTCATTATAGCATTTTTTAAATGTCAGTAATTCAAACTACTGACATTTTTTTTGTCCTTTACTGACGAAAGTTCACACTAAACAAACAAAATCCCGCTTGGCACAAATAGTGACTGCGACGGGCACAAACATTAAAAACAAACAAACATGTCAAATAACGTTAGACCATTAGGAGATCGCGTTTTGGTAGAGCCCGCAGAGGCTGAAACCACAACCCTTTCTGGAATTATCATTCCTGAAACAGCGAAAGAAAAGCCTCAAAGAGGAACTGTAATCGCTGTAGGCCCTGGAAAAAAAGATGAGCCAACAACGGTTAAACCGGGTGATACTATTTTATACGGCAAGTATGCCGGAACAGAGATTAGCGTTGACGGAAAAGATCTTCTGATCATGCGCGAGTCGGACATTTTTGCAATTGTTTAATTACTAAATTTTAGAAAATCATGGCAAAAGAAATCACATTCGACACCGTAGCGAGAGAGAAATTAAAAGCAGGTGTTGATGCATTAGCGAATGCAGTAAAAGTTACTTTGGGTCCAAAAGGACGTAATGTAGTTATCGATAAAAAATTCGGTGCACCGCACATCACGAAAGATGGCGTAACCGTTGCGAAAGAAATTGAATTGTCTGACCCTATTGAAAACATGGGCGCTCAAATGTTGAAGGAAGTTGCGAGTAAGACTGCTGACCAAGCAGGAGACGGAACAACGACTGCAACTGTTTTGGCTCAAGCTATGGTTGGTGCTGGTTTGAAGAACGTTGCTTCTGGTGCTAATCCAATGGATTTGAAACGTGGTATGGACAAAGCTGTTAAGGCTGTTGTTTCAGAGTTGCGTAAAATTTCAAGAGAAGTCGGTTCTGACTACGAAAAGATTAAGCAGGTTGCTACTATTTCAGCAAACAACGATGAGGCTGTAGGTTCATTGATTGCAGATGCAATGAAGAAAGTAGGAACAGAAGGTGTTATCACCGTTGAAGAAGCAAAAGGAACAGAGACAGACGTAAAGACTGTTGAAGGAATGCAATTCGACCGCGGATACCTTTCTCCTTACTTCGTAACGAATACAGAGAACATGGAAGTTGAGTTAGAGAACGCTTTCATTCTTATTTACGACAAGAAAATTTCTAGCATGAAGGAATTGCTTCCTGTGTTAGAGAAGACAGCACAATCTGGCAAACCTCTTTTAATTATTGCTGAAGATGTAGACGGAGAAGCATTAGCAACTCTTGTTGTAAACAAGATTCGTGGTGCTCTGCGTGTGGCTGCTGTTAAAGCTCCTGGATTCGGTGATCGCAGAAAAGCAATGTTACAAGATATTGCAGTTCTTACAGGTGGAACCGTTATTAGTGAAGAGACTGGGTTGAAATTAGACAACGCTACTTTAGAAGATTTAGGTCGCGCGGAAAAGATTTCAATTGATAAGGACAACACAACCATCGTAAACGGTGCTGGAGTTAAAGAAAATATCTTAGCACGTGTAAACGAAATTAAATCACAAATTGAAAAAACAACTTCTGATTACGATCAAGAAAAATTGCAAGAGCGTCTAGCTAAATTGGCTGGTGGTGTTGCTGTTCTTTATGTTGGTGCTGCAACTGAAGTTGAAATGAAAGAGAAGAAAGACCGTGTAGACGATGCGTTACACGCGACACGTGCAGCTGTAGAAGAAGGAATTGTACCTGGTGGTGGAGTTGCGTTAATTCGTGCGAGTGCTGCATTAGACAGCCTTACCGGTTTGAACGATGATGAGACTACAGGAATTCAAATCGTTCGCAGAGCAATTGAAGAACCACTTCGTCAGATTGTTGCTAACGCTGGTGGCGAAGGCGCAGTAGTGATTCAAAAGATTCGCGAAGGAAAAGGCGATTTCGGTTACAACGCTCGCAACGAGCAATACGAAGACTTATTCATAGCAGGTGTTATTGACCCAACTAAAGTATGTCGTGTAGCTCTTGAAAATGCTTCCTCAATAGCAGGAATGTTATTGACTACAGAGTGCGTGATCTCTGACATTAAAGAAGAAAACTCCATGGCTCAAATGCCAGGCGGTGGAATGGGTGGAATGATGTAATTCCAAACAGATCGGAACAAAAAATGGCGACCAATGGTCGCCATTTTTATTTCAACATAAAAAAATTAAGGAGTGTATTCTGTTGCGCCTTCCAAGATGTAATTCATTTGATAAACATCATCAGCATTCAATTTTAATTTACCCTTAAATGTCAAGCGTTCGTCGGTTTTGTAGTTGCGGTGCTTTCCAACAAAACGTAGATCAACCACAGACTCAGGACCACCACCTCCGCAGAAGAAACAATTCGCGTATGGATATTTCGACACAACAT
>CAMDFE010000196.1 GCA_945897395.1 Chryseobacterium gleum
AATAGGTCTTGGTGAAATCTGAAACCGCGGCCTTCGCTTGATTCAGTTTTACTGTTTTCAAATCTGCAACCGATACCACATAGTGTTCCGATTCGTCTGCCTTAATGTAATTCGAGCCGGTAGTTGTGTTGGCCGGTTTCGGTGATAAACCTGATGTCAATTGCTTGAGCATTTCAGCAGCTTGAGTAGACATCTCTGTGTTTGGACATCCTGCCACAACAGCCTCCAACTCAGCCTCGCAATTCTCTCTAACCCCAAATACCACCTCGGTTTTTCCCAAACAGGTAGCTTTCAACATGTGGTACTTACAGATTAAATGGTTGGTAGGACGGTTAGTAATAGCATTGGTACACGCTGTCACAGCGTCATACGGGTGATTGGTCACATACTGATTATATGCCTTCGTGTAGTTCTTCTCCTCTTCCTCTTTGCGCGTTTGTTCGGCATTCATGTAGTTGGGGTCATCTACCAACAATGCCCAATCTGAATTCGGATATTTCGATTTGATTTGGTTTCCCCAAAACACCGAACTGCATGTCGAACAAAACGGATTCTGCGTGTAGCCTTCTTCCTTTTCATTCGCAAGCCAACCGCGGAACAACTGGTAATAGGCCAATGGATGAAATCCACCTTCTTCACATTTGGAAATCATCTTTTCCCATGCAGCCATTGCATTGTCCATGTCCTCCAATTTCTCCTTGTAAAGCAAACCCGATAAATAATAGGCTTCTGCTAAGTCACTCTTCATTTCAGCAATAGCCCCGCTATTCCCGCAAGGCAGCTTCGCACGAAGCTCATCAATAGTTGGTATCTTATACTTCGGGTCTTCTGAATCAGCGCTGTCCACAACTGCAGCTTCCACAATACTCTCATCTGTCTCGCCTATCATCATAACCAACAAGCTTTGGTTACGCCAATTGTCCTTCAGTGGACGACCAGACCAAGTGTCGTCAAAAATGTTTTTGCCTCGCTTCAATAAATCTTGATTGTAAATCCAAAAGGTGCCGTTAATCTCTTCACCCTTCAAGGCTGCCAAACGTTCTTCTTCGTCCTTACGTTTCAGTTCAGCCATCTCATTTTGCAATTGCTCATGCACAGCTTTCAATGTTTTCTCAATTTCAGCAGTTGGTTTTCCGCACAAAGAAATCAAACTGTCTTTCTCTGAAATGGTGTTCAAGTAACCCACCAATTCATTCAAACTAAGCGCGCGTGCCTTGACTTCCTTGTAGCGAACGTGACTGGTTGCCAAATTGTGATAAGCACTGTCATAATTCACTTGTGCTTCAGGATATTCCTTTTGAGCAAAGTATAAATCACCCAAGGTCATGAATATTTTTAAACGTTTGCTCTTGTTGTTCTTGTTGAATTTCAGAGCTTTTTCAAAATAATCTACCGCCTCTTTACGCTTATCCATTTCAAGGGTAACGGAACCCAAAGCGTAATAAATCACATCTTTATAGGTCTCGTTCTTCAAATCTTCGAGCATTACCAATAAAGACTTTTGAGCGTCTTCGTAGTTGCGAGAAATCTTGGTGTCGGTTAGGAGCATTTGAAGTTTCGATTGAAACTCTAATTCATAGGGCGGCTTCAACTTAATTACTTTCTGAAACGCGACTTTCGCATCGCCCGACTTATCCATGCGGTCGTACAATTGTCCCAATACAAATTGCGGTACAATTCGATCGGGCTTCTTCGTGATTAATGCTATTCCTTTTTCCAAAGGTTCTATGGCTGCACTAAATTCACCTTGAACGAGAAAAAATTCAGCCTTCACCAAATACAATTCACGGGCAATGTCCTTTGGTAAATCTTCATAACCATCTGCCTTCTGGAACAATTGTTTTGCCTTAGAATAATCGCCTTCTAAAAAATAAGACCTTGCGGCCCAGATATAGGCCCGCAATTGCACCGCTTCTGAAGAATATTTATTGGAAATGAAATTGAACGTCTCTTGCGCCTTGTAATATTCCCCCTTGTACAAATTAGATTGACCAATAACATGGTAGTTATCGTCCATCCATTTGTTGTATTCCGGCCATTTCATATCCTTCTTTGACTCCGCAACAAGCGTGTGGCGCTTCACCACCTTTCCACATTTTTTAATGGCTTTGTCTAAATCTGGAATTAGTTCTTTTTTCTGAGATACCGTGCCGTAGTTGTACAACGGAATAACCTCGTCGTAATCGTCTTTCCTTCCATTGGCCAAACTCAACTGCGACTTCTTCACCAATTCATTCGCGTTGAAATAACCGTTGTAGCGACCAAGTGTGTTGTGATAAATTCTATACGCCACGCCATCTTCCTTGGTTGAGCAACTTGCGAAAATCAGAGATAAAAACACAACACTCATGGACATGAGAACCACATGCGGTCTAACTACTCTTTTCGAGTGCGTTTCTTGTGTATTGAAATTTTGGTTTTCGGTCATGCGGGTTTTCTAACGGCAGAAAGCGAATTTATTGCATTTCCCTTTACATTCATTCATTCTTCTTACTTTTATGCCCGCGATGGAAAGGAAAAAGAAAAGAAAGAAAATTCTCAAAAAGCTGAAGAAACCCTTCCGCCTAATTATTCTGAATGAAAATTCTTTCGAAGAACGATTTTCCTATAGCCTCACACCAATGAACCTCATCGTCATGTTCGGTGGATTCTTAGTTGTGTTCTCTTTACTCTTCTATTCACTCATAGCCTTTACACCACTTCGCACAATTCTAATTCCAGATTTCACTTCTTACGAATCACGCGCCGACGCGCGACAAGCAAGGCTTATGGCCGATTCTTTGAATTCAGTCATGAAAAGTCAAGAGCATTATTTCAGTGATTTGAAGATTATTCTATCTGGAGGGCAACCCGTTTCTACCATTCCCGACAGCGTTCCTAAAGGTGCACAGAGTGTTGATTTAAATTACGCCATTAGCGACGTAGATCAAGCCGTTCGGGAAGAGCTCGACAACGCGAGTACAGTTTTCGTAACGCAATTGGGTAAAATTCCAGAAGCGGGATATTTGCTTTTTCCTCCCGTTGCCGGAACCATAAGTTCGAATTTCGAACCTCAGTTTGGAAAGAAAGGAGTTTACTGGACTTCAGTAAAAAACGAAGCCGTAAAATCTGTTTTAGATGGAACTATTATTTCTTCGAGCTATACCGTAAGCGATGGAAATACCGTGCTTATTCAACATCCGAACAACATGGTTTCAGCGTACAAGAATTTAGCTGTTCTGCTGAAGCAAAACGGAGAGTCTGTAAAGGCCGGAGAAGGTATTGGCTGGGTCAGCGAAAACGCCAACGGACAAGGACAATTTTATTTTGAAATTTGGAAGAACAGCGTTCCTGTTGACCCGAAGACTTACTACGCGAATTAAACGCGAACCATATCTCCAAACACGTTTACGCGTGCATTCAATTGCTCTTCGGTAACTTTCAACAAGGCATCCGGACCGAAGGCTTCACAAGTAAATGAAGCCATCGCTGATCCTGTAACAATCGCTTTTTTCATTGCTGTAAAGCTCGTGTCGTTCATCTTCGCCAAATAACCAATGAATCCTCCAGCGAAAGAATCACCTGCACCCGTTGGATCAACAACATCATCTAGCAACATGGCTGGCGCAAAGAATACTTCATCTTGACTAAATAACAAAGCTCCGTGCTCACC
>CAMDFE010000197.1 GCA_945897395.1 Chryseobacterium gleum
GTAGATGGAATTGATAACGACTGCGACGGATATATAGACGAGACGAATATCTATACTTACACGTTGAATGAAATTGGATTGAACCTCTATCCGAATCCTACTTCATCTGATTTAAACATTGAATTGAATGCACATGCAGGAAATGTTTCGGTGCAAGTGAAAGATGTTTCTGGAAAGAACATTTCGAACTTCCAATTCAACAGTATGCGCTATACAGTAGATGTTTCAGCGTTCGCACCTGGACTTTATGAGTTTATTTTCCGAACAGAAAATTCATTCACAGTGAAGCGCGTGGTAGTAGAATAAAACTTTGGTCCAATGTTTGAAATTTCGCAACGAAAGTTACGTTAACCAAAAACAAAACGACTTTATGAAACACATCTTCTTGTTTACAGCATTGTCAGTGGGAGCGCTGAGCATGCTAGGCCAAAGTTCTAAACCTACGCCTGTTAAAGTTGAAAATTTACCTGTGCAGGCATTGCGCAGCATCAATAACTACGCATTTACTTCTGGAGAAAAATCTACATACCGCATTCACTACGGCCTCGTAGATGCCGGCGTTGCAACTATCTCTGTTGAAGAAGGAAATAAAAAATTCGGAGGAAGAGACACCTACCATATCGTTGGTGAAGGTCATAGCTCGGGATCATTCGACTGGTTCTTCAAGGTACGCGACAAATACGAATCGTATGTAGACAAGCAGGGAATTTTTCCTTACCAATTTAAACGCAATTGCGATGAAGGTGGCTACATGATTATGCAAGACTATTTTTTCTTTCAGCACAAACGTGCATTCAAGAACAGAAAAAACGAAGGATACCTGGCGCCTGCTTTTGTTCAGGATATGATGAGTGCAGCGTTCTACGCACGCACCATGGACTTCACGAACACTAAGCCAGGCGACATCATGACCATTGAAACCTTAGTAGATGATGAAATCTATCGTTTGAAAATGCGCTACGTTGGAAAAGAAACCGTAAGTGTAGATGCGGGAACTTTCAAATGTTTGCGCTTCGCACCAGTGGTTCAGAAGGGACGTATTTTCAAAGATCCCAACGACCTAGCGGTTTGGGTAACAGATGATGCACACCACCTTCCAATTATGGCTCAAGCCAAAATCAAAGTAGGATCTATTAAAATGGAATTGCAACAATTCCAAGGCGTAGATATCTGGGGTGTGAAAATTAAATAGTTGCAATACACTTCAACTCAATCGCAATAGGCGATGGAAGGGCGTTAATCTCTACAGTTGTTCTGCAGGGATTAGCGTCCTTGAAGTATTCGGCATACAAGCGATTATAGGTTTGAAAGTCGCGCTTCATGTTCACCAAGAACACCGTAACGTCTACCAAGTTCTCCCACTTCGAACCGCTCGCATCTAAAATGGCTCTAACGTTATCAAACACATTTCTGCACTGCGCTTCAAAATCGAATTCAATAAAATTTCCGAATTTATCTAACTTCAATCCAGGTACTCCTGTGTCGTTCGCATCGCTACCCGCAATGCGCGGACCCACACCAGAAAGAAATAAAAGATTCCCCACTCTTCTTGCGTGAGGGTAGGCGCCTACTGGCTTCGGTGCGTTATCGGTTGAAATGATTTCAGACATAATTCGAATTATTTTGTGACAACAAATTTACCGGTTCTTGTGGTGCTTCCCGATTTCAAGTGATAAATAAATGTTCCAGCATGGGCGGCTTCCCACGACAATTGCTCTCTTCCAACGGCCTTCCATTTTTTCGAGTTCAGCAATTTTCCATCTAAGGAATAAATATTCATCTCGGTCATTTCACCCGGAACCAATTGCATGTTGAAATGAATTTCATTTACAGTAGGATTCGGGAATGCCGAAACAGTTACCATACGCTCCGTTAAAGCTTCAACAGAAACTTCAGGAACAACAGGAAGATTGGCGGTATAAATTCCATTGGCATGCGTGGCTACTGCAACGGTTCCGTCGAATGGACGTGAAGTAATCATGTTCACCACAGCGTTTCCGATTGTGCTTGCTCCTTCCATTTGCCACACCGTACTTTCGCCATTCAACTCGGATGTGCTGAATAAACCAGCGCTCGTTCCAGCTAAATAAATCGTTGGTGTGCTCGGATAAATTTCAACCCAATATACCGCAGGACCGTTTCCAGTTCCATCTACATTCTCTTCCAAATTTCCACTTACGTCTAACCACGTTGCTCCAGCATCTGTTGAATGAAAAATACTTTTCTTGTTGAAGTTGGAAAAGCTAACCATGACTTCGTTCGCGTTCAAATCATTTGTGCTTACTGCGGAGGTGTATGTGTTCGGTGGGAATAACGTGGACGAAATGTTCGTCTTCACAGGTGTTCCGTATAGATCTGTTAGCTTGAATAATTTCCCCGCTGAACTTCCATAATATAAAATTGAATTATCGGTATACGCCATATCGAGACATGAGATGCTTCCTTGCGTTAGCGTAATGGTGCTTGTAGTAACATTCGACCAATCGTCGGTGTTACGCGCGGTAGGGTAGTTTCCGGTTACAGTAATTGTATCTACTCGATCGAGATACCAGATCATTTTATTTCCAGCTATAAACAATCTGTTCGTCCATGGATCTAATAACAACGGGTTAATGAAAAGTGAAGCAGGACCATTCTCTGCATCTATACGCTCGGTTCCCGTAAGATTTCCATTTGCATCAATGGACTTCTTGAAAATTCTTCCACTTTGTGAACTCGTGATTACATAGTCTGCTCCGAATGGCATAGCACTATAGGCACCATCATCGGCATGCATTTCTCTCCAAGGTGAAGTTGCATCGGAGGTATGTGTTAACCACGTCCCGTTGTCTTGCATTCCGCCCATTAAAAATTGACTGTTCGTGTTTCCTGGTTCTAGAGCTACTGTATAGAATTGGGATGTCAAGTAACCGTTGTTCAGCGATTGCCATTGCACGCTGTCGGCAGTCACGTCTGCGGTATGTTGCACACCTCCGTCGTTCAAACTGTACATGCCTACACCATTGGCCGGATCGAATGCAATGAGTTGCTGATCGGGGTGGTGTTCCGCGTAAACATAGTGCCACGGCTCAGGAACATTGCAGCGATAACCACCTATCCAATCTACAGAAGTAGAAGTAGCAAACGCATCGGTACTGCGGTGCAAATTCGTTCCTCCAATAAACACTAAATTCGGAATAGTTGGGTGGTGCGCAATGCACATGTCGTAACTGTATTGTGTGCGGAAGGTTGCGAAGTCGTAATCGATTCCAGTGTACAATTGACAAGGTGTTGAAGGAAGATTCGCAGAACGATTCTCCCAATTTCCATCTGCACCACTTCCATCGCCACCAAGAAAAGTGTATTTGTAAAAGAAGTGATCAATCGGATAAAACGTGTTGTTAATGGTTTCACCCAAGAAATAAATTTCGTTTTCGTTTTGCGGATTAGCACACATCACTGTTCTTCTAAGGTTAGCTATTTGCGGAAGCGATGGTGAAATCTCTGTCCAGTTGAGTCCGTCTGTACTTCTGAAGAACCCACCGCCGTTGGTGCTGTTGTCGCTGAATGAAGCGTAAAGCAAACCTGAAGGAGTCATCATCACATCAACAAATTCGCTCGCTCCCGAAGTAAAACCAAGAACTTCAGTCCAGGTATTTCCTCCGTCGTTG
>CAMDFE010000198.1 GCA_945897395.1 Chryseobacterium gleum
TGATGAATTTCACCGAGCAAATGTTGGAGCATGTTGCCATGGAAGCGCTCGGACAAACTGAAGTTCAATTCGGAGAGAAAACTTTAAGCTTTAAAGCTCCATTCGCCCGAGTTACCATGACCGATGCGATTAAGGAGTATACTGGGTTCGATATTACCGGAAAGTCTGAAGACGAGCTTCGTGCAAAGTGTTTGGAATTAGGTTTAGATGCTGGAGAAAATTTAGGTAAGGGAAAACTCATCGATACCTTGTTCGGCGAGATGTGTGAGAAGCACTACATTCAACCGACCTTCATCACAGATTATCCTGTAGAGATGTCGCCGTTGTGTAAGCGTCACCGCGAAAACCCTGAACTAACCGAGCGTTTCGAATTAATGGTGAACGGAAAAGAATTGGCGAATGCTTATTCTGAATTGAACGACCCTATTGATCAGCGCGAACGTTTTGAAGAGCAAGCGAGCTTGATGGAACGCGGCGACGATGAGGCGATGTTCATAGACTACGATTTCTTGCGTTCGTTGGAATACGGCATGCCGCCTACTTCAGGAATGGGCATTGGTGTAGATCGCTTGGTTATGATGATGACCAACAACGAAAGCATTCAAGAAGTTTTGTTCTTCCCGCAAATGCGTCCAGAGAAGAAACAAGAAGGTCCTGATCTTGCGTCCTTTGAGGCAAAAGGAATTCAAGCACATTGGATAGAAGCAATCGTGAGCATGGGATTTCTTTCATTGGATAAATTGAAGGAAACCAAGCCAACCGCATTGCACCAAAACTTGAATCAATACCGCAAGAAGAATAAGCTCGATGTGGATGCTGCGCAGTTGGAAGAAATTATGATGTGGTTTAGTTAAACAACAAACGCACACTCATATTTCCGGCGTGAACGATATCGCGCCCATCGCTTTTCCTTCCATTGTAATTCAACGAAAGTTGTAAATTCTGATTGATTGTTTTGCGCCATGCGCATGCCAGCGTGAGGTTGTTTCCTGCTTGCAGTCCGCCTAGCGCATCGTACACAACAGGTCCTGTTGCATCGCCTTCGAATTGAATGCGTATATACTTGAATTCACTTTTGAATAACTGTCCGTTCTTGGATTCTACTTGCGCATCGGCGCCCAAAGAAATACTTTGCGCGTGGAAAGACGATTCGCTCGCGTTTCCTTTTCTGATTGCGTATTCCCCTAAAACAGAATATCGTTTGTTGTTGGTAGGTTGAAACGCGAACGAGGGAGTTGCAGTGATATAGGTGGAAGAAAAGTTTCGCATCGCCAAAAAATCGGAAGAGGTTTGTTTGTTTCCGGAAGTACCTTGAAGTAAAAATTGAACGCTTGATTCAATTGCCTTTCTGAAATTAATTGTGAAGGACTGCTCCACGCGCGTTTCAAATCCGGATAACAAAAACGCTTTATTCATAACCTTTTGCGAAGTAAGATCGGCGCTGAAATTGGGATCCGACTTGCGGTAGAAAAGAGTTCCACGAAAAACATTTCCTGCAGAAACCAAATAATCTTCATTGGTATACAGCGGTGAAATATGCTCGATTCCTCCGTAGGTAGATTTCCGCTCTGCTCGAATCATCAACTGGGTGCTCCACACTTTCATAGCATTGTACAGATTCGAATTTTTATTCTTCCATTGTCGTGGATTCAAGTTCAAAGAGGTAGTAAATGCCGTTGTGTAAACGCTCTGATAATCGGTTGTCTGAACGGGCAGACGCACGTAATTCGCTTCATACGCAAACGCAGCGACTTCAAATTCAGAAAGTTCCTTGATGCCGTTGTCATTGTAGTCGTTCCAAACATACACGCCTTGTCCAGCAGGGACTTCAGCGTAAATAAAAGCTTGCTTGGCTTCTAACCCGCTTGACGTTTCATAAAACAAATTCAGCTGTGCCCATTTGTTTTGTGGGGTACGAAATTCTATTCGTCCGAGTAAACTACTTAGCGGTTTTATGAGCGCTAAACTGTTCAGCGAAATCAATTGTCTGTTGCTAGCTGTAATTGCGAAATAACTTCCACCCTTTGTTGTATTTCGAAATTCAACTCCGTAGTTGTTTGCCGTAGAAATAGGCGTGACTTCATTCACTATAAAAGCATAATCTTTTCTGTTTCGAACAAATAGTTTGAACGCACGATGAGTAGTATCTGTAGATCGGAAATACGCTTCTCCATCGAAAAATTTGTACGACTGTTGAGGAACAGCAAACGTGTTTTGTTCTTGCTCGTCGCGAACTCCAAAAGTAAAACGATCGCCTTCCCTGTATAGATGGGCCTTTTGACGAATGAACGAAGAACTTACTGCTCCGTTCGTCTCTAACGCAGAAGCATCTATCTGAAGCTTGGTCCGTTGCGAAAGATTTGCGTTCACTAAAAATTTCATTTTATTTCCGTCATAGACTGAACCAATTTCATAATGCGCACCGCTTAAAGAAATAAATTTTCCTTGCGAGAATTCGCGAATAACTTTGGCTTCAGACAACCATTCGCTTTCGCCGTAGCGCAACAATGTTCGCGTATTCCAATTGCGTTCAAATTCCACTTCGCGAAAGCGTTCAATTCGATTGAATGCTGAAGACAAGTTCTCTGTATTTATTTCCCACAGAAAAACTTTCCCTTCCTTCCTTCCTGCAATCTTCTCTTTCAAATTCGCTTTCAGCGCAAAACCTTTGTTGTTTTGATCGTTCAAACTTGAAAACGTATTGGCATCGAAATCGGTGTATGCGCCTTCCACATTCATGCTCCAATAATTCGTTTCTTTTCCCCAATTCGCGGTGTGTCCTGCTACAACCATGCGCTGTTTCTTCGGGGCAGTCAATCGTTGAATGGGGTCGTAGTTTCCTTGCTTCACGCCATCTACAGGAGCTACCCATTTGAAAACTTTTCCATACGATGAAAATCCATTCTCAACATAATCGCCATTCCCATTTCCAACAAACGTAAAATTCGCGGTGTACAAGGCAATTGCCGAATTGGTCGAATAAACCAAAACGTTTGTGTAAGTGAGCGTATCTATTTTCGCATACATGACCCTATCCGAAAGGAATCCTACACTGTCTATTCCGCTAACGTTCGTGCTTGAAAACGCGTCGCCCGCTTGCATAAGCGTAACGCGGTCTTCTGCAGTAAGAGTCTGAAGTAAGGGTTGATTCTTAGCGTCCATTTCTTGAAAAAACTGGACGTAGGTTGTTCCCTTCTTTGTTGTGTATTCGAAATCGGCTGTGATCAAGGGACGTGCATATTGACGATCGCTGTATTGAAATTCGACAACAATGCGTTTGTCTTTCGTTATTCTATTTCTCGGGGTGAAAACAATTTCAGCTGAATTGTAATCGATGAGATAATCTTGGTCTTGTCCGCGAATCAATTTTTTTCCATCGATGTATACGTTTTCCGTTCCACCTAAAACAGTGATGTAAGACTCGCCTTGGGCACCTTGTAAACGGTATGGACCTTGACTTCCTTCTATGCCAAGAATACTTTGACGATTAAATTTACCCTTCGAAATAGAAACGGAAGCTTCAATTTTCAAAATGCCTTGTGACATAATTTCACTGGTGTTTTGAACGAATAAACCCAGGCCTCGCTTCGTGTATTTCATGAAGTAATGCGTGCGCAAAGGCAAGGTAAAATCTCCCGCGATAATC
>CAMDFE010000199.1 GCA_945897395.1 Chryseobacterium gleum
AAGTTGAAAAACGAAGAATGAAAGACCCCTATTGCCGTTATATGTTTGTTCTGTCTAAGAACGCTTAGAGATTGTGAATTTACGTGCTACGCACATTACAATATTTAAGTATACTGCCGAGTAACAACGGTTACCAGTAGTTTTGGTTAATTAGAATTTGTTTAGGTAATTAGTCTGAAAAACCCTCGTTCGCGAGGGTTTTTCGTTTTGTCTATCTTCGTAACATGAGTTGGGCTGGATTAAAAAAGGGATTTGACATCTACTTGCGCTTAGAGAAATCTTTGTCGGAAGCCACCCGTTCAGCCTATTTAAAAGACGTTGGTAAATTAGAGCAGTTTACTGAGAGTGTTCCCGTTTCCTCCATAACGCATGAAACCATAACTTTCTTCCTTAAGTTCCTCCATGAACTGGGACTTGAAGCAACCAGTCAATCTCGCATAATTTCTGGGTTGAAGGGATTCTTCTCTTATTTAATCTTAGAAAAACTGATTTCTGTGGATCCGATGGAGTTCATAGAGATGCCTCGAACCTCAAGAAAACTTCCAGATGTATTAAGTGTTGAAGAAGTGGTTTCGATCATCGAGCATTGCGATTTGAGCAAACCTGAAGGGACAAGAAATAGGGCAATTTTAGAAACCCTATACAGCTGCGGACTTCGCGTTAGCGAACTTACTGAACTAAAGATCTCTCAAATGCGCACAAGCGACCAACTCTTGCGTGTTGTGGGGAAGGGAAATAAAGAGAGATTCGTTCCCATTGGAGAAGAGGCCACCAAGTGGATTCAGCATTATTTCGAGCACATGCGCAATCACATGAAGCTCGCACCTGGTCATGAAGACTTTGTATTCCTCAATCGAAGAGGAAAGAAATTAAGTCGCATGTACATCTTCACCATTATTCGAGAAAACTGCGTTGCCTTGGGGATTCAAAAGCAAGTGAGTCCGCATACTTTTCGCCATTCCTTTGCAACACATTTGGTGGAAGCTGGAGCCGATTTACGCGCTGTTCAAGAGATGCTTGGGCATTCGAGCATTACGACGACTGAGATATACACTCACATAGATCGCTCAAGATTGAAAGAAGAGATTCAGCTCTTTCATCCGCGGTACGGTGCCGATTAATGCATCCAACATTTCCTATTTATTTACACAGACTTAATACACTTGTAATCACTAATTCAGGTGATGGTATGCTTATATTTGAGCATCATTTCTAATTATGAAAAAATATTTATTCCTTTTAATCATTTGTGTCATTTCAGTTATATCGAATGCGCAAACTTTAAGTATCACCTCTAACGACATGATTTTATGTCCAGGAGAAAGCGCAACACTGACAGCCACAGCGGATCTTCCGAACAGAGTTCTCAACTTTAACCGCGTTACAGGTCAAACCATAATTCTAAGTAACGTTCAACAGCAAGCCAAAGAAACTTTCTCCTATGAGTTTTGGTTCAACACACCGGATTCCATTGCGCTTCTTCAAGAGCATGTTGACGGAATTGGAATTTATGACGGACAAGCTGGACAGAATTACGCTGTATATCCACAGAGTATTTTTAGTGGTCTACAAAGAAGATCTTCAGGAATTTCAGTCGGGAAAAATGGTATTTCAGTTATGGAATTTAGCCATGATTTTTCCGCTTCGCGCTTAACATACGCAGCGAATTTGAATGGATGGCATCATTGTGCCGTTGTGTACACTTCCAATAATTTCGAACTATTCATTGATGGGGTTTCGGTTGGAACGCGATCAAATGGGTCTAACTATGCGGATACGCCTGTTAACTCGGGAATTCCTTTAACCGTGGCGTTCCGTCCTAATCTTGGGAATTTTTATCCTGCTTTGGGTGGTATTGATGCTGACCCTAATGATGGATACTTGGGTCAACTCGACGAATTTCGTGTTTGGAAGATTGCCTTGTCTGCCGCTGATGTCAGCGCTATTTACCAGAGGAAATTAATTTCTGCGAATATGCAGAATGTCATTGTTCATATGCCATTCGATATGGGAAGCCAAGCCAACTTCAGTACTATTACTTCCAGCCCAGCCATAACCATAGGTGCGCCAGGAGCAACCTCGGGAGTTACATTTCCGTCGGTAGCCATTCCTCAAATTGGAACATTTGCAGGCACTTCATTACCTGCCGCGGTTTACAACCCATTTGTTATTGGTTATGTGTGGAACGGAGGTACAATTGGGAACACCCTTGTTGTTTCACCAACAGCAGCTTCAACTGCATATACCTGCACAGCTACTGCGGGAACGTCAAATTCTACAGCAACAATAACTATTGCTGTATCGAATCCAACAGCAAGCATATCCTCATCAGATCCATTAACTTTTTGTGCTGATACAACGGCAACCTTAACTGCGAATTCGGGCACAGCCTATTTGTGGAATACAGGAGATACCACATCGTTCATTACGGTTGATTCAACGGGCGTATACGCCGTTGCGGTAACCAATACAGACAATTGTATTGCAACTTCAGCTAATACTGCAATCACAGTAAATCCTCTTCCTGAACCAATCATTACCCCTCTATCTGCTACAACTTTTTGCGAAGGCGACAGCGTTCTTTTAGCAAGCAGTCTTGATTCACTTTACTTCTGGAATACCAATTCAACCGATAGCATTTTGGTTGTGAGTTCCGCAGGTGATTATACAATAACCCTAACTAACATTTACAATTGTTCTGCTACTTCTGCGCCAGTTACTGTTGTTGTCAATCCCAATCCTGTTGCCACAATTGTTGCAAATGGCCCAACTTCATTTTGTTTAGGAAATGAAGTTCAGCTGACTTCTACAATTGGAATTCCATCTTGGTCTACAGGGTATAGCGACACTACGATTACTGTGATTCAAACTGAGATGATTCAATTGCTTGTGACCAATGAATTTGGTTGCACAGATACCGACTCGCTTGGAATTACAGTCTTTGAACTCCCAATTGTAACAGCTGCAGCAGATACTTCGGTTTGCATTTCTAACGGACCGTTTGCGTTGAATGCAACACCCGATCTAGGAACTTGGACGGGAGTGAATGTTTCCAATAACACATTCGCACCAACGACCGAAGGAACGTTCGGTTTTCAATATTCATTTACCGATGGAAACGGATGTACCAATATAGATTCAACTTATTTCACCATAGCTGTTCCTCTTCAAATAACAGCAGGTCCTGATGTAAACGTGTGCATGCCAAGCGACATGATTGATTTAGCTTCTAATGCATCGCCTGTGGGAGGTGCATGGAGTGGATTTGGTGTTACTGCGGAAGGGACTGTTATCCCTATTCTTTCAGGAAGCTATGCTTACGCTTATTCTTTCCAAGATCTTTGCGCAACCTCAGATACTGTTTATGTGAACTCGTATGATGCACCCGCAGCGCCTGTAATCGCCGGTGAATTGTTCTTTTGTAAAAACGTTGCTTCTCCATTGTGGTCGAATTATGTTGGCGGTAATTTATGGACGACAACAGATGCAGCTGACACAATTTATATTGTTGATGCCGGCACATACGGTGTTACTCATACCGATATTCATGGCTGTTCTTCTTATTCTGAAGTTGCCGTTCAACAATATCCAGAGCCGCAGATTCC
>CAMDFE010000200.1 GCA_945897395.1 Chryseobacterium gleum
CATAGCAGTTATAACCGTTTGACATACACCACGACAAACCGGCATAAACACCACCGCTATCTATAGGCACAACCAAATCACATGGTTGATGAAAGGAGTATATGGCAGGTTTTGGGGAATCTACTTTGTGATTTTCGAGTAAATCACTAAACATGGCACCATACATATTTCCAATTCCTTTTATTTGAAAAGTTGTACTTGTGGGCTCAATGGTACCATCAATATCTCCTAAATCTGGTCGCGCTACATTAACTCCGTTAAAATTTTCTCCCACACAATATTCACAGCTTAATGTGTTACTAAATGGATTAGGTGCATTCGAACTTGCATAGGCTTGAATTGGCTTTTCACTAATTGTATCTAACAACCCTATTCCAAGTGCAATGAAACTACCTGCGCTTTCTCCTGCTACAAAAATGTTGTTGGTATCAATTTTTAAAGAGGCATTTCTATTAACTAGATATCGCAAAGCCCCTTTTCCGTCTTGCACTGCTCTATAATATGACCGATACCATTCGGCACTATCTGTTGCAAAAACACAAGAGTAATTTGGGTAATTGCAATTCCATGATAAATCATCTGGAATAAAACCTAATCTGTAATTTATGGTAGCTGTAACATAACCTCTTTTCGCAAATTGTTTGCATAGGTTTGTCATTTCATTTTTATCTCCGGCAAGAAATGCACCACCGTGTATCCATATCAGAAGGGGCTTTCTTGAAATGTGGTTGATGTCATCGCATATTGGTGTGTAAATGTCCATTGTTAAATTCTCCGTGCTTCCGTTGAAGTTTAGCGCAGTTCCATAAGTGACATTTAATGTACTATCATAATCGTATTTTTTATCTATCCACTGCTGAGCATTTAAATTCAAATGCAAAAAAAATACAAATAGTACTGTTAATTTATTTGTCATATTGTTTAACTTTTTTTTGGTTCAAGGCATAGCGAAGGTAGGGACGAATGTGCTCTTCGCGAAAGTCCTGCGGACGAGGGCGAATTGCTTCGCGAGGGTCCTGCGGACGAGGGCAACATGCGTTGCGAGGGTCCTGCGGACGAGGGCAACATGCGTTGCGAGGGCCACTGGCGTTGCGAGGGCGAATTGCTTCGCGAGGGCCACTGGCGTTGCGAGGGCGAATTGCTTCGCGAGGGTCCTTCGGACGAGGGTTGCAAGCAACGAGGGTCTTCGACGTTTAGCCGATTATCGGAACGATTGATCGCACGGCGATTGATTCGAAAAATTGATCACGACGTGATTGATCGCAGAGCGATTAATCCAAAGGATAAAAAAAAGGAGCAAACCGAAGTTCGCTCCTAATCTTTAATCTAAACTTACTATACTATTTCTTAATTACGCGGATGGTAATGTTTGAAGTGTTGTTGCTTAGGTTAACGAAGTAAACTCCGCTTTCTAAGTTTGAAGTGTCGATGGTGTGGAAAATGTTTCCAGCGTTCACAGCGAATGCTTCAGCAGAAACTATTTGTCCAGCTACATTGAAGATCGTAGCATTCATCATACCCGCATCGAATGCGCTGAATTGAATGTTCAATTCGTTTTCTGTTGGATTAGGGAAAACCATTAGGTCTTCGAAAGCCACGTTTTCAGAAACTGAAACGCTAGTCAAGTTGATCGTGAAGGTGTTTGAGCAATCTCCGTTTGTTGCAGTAAGAACCACTGTAAAGTCACCGCCTGTTGCAAAGATGTGCGAAGGGTTGGTTGAAGTTGAAGTTGTACCGTCACCGAAATCCCAAGAGTAAGAAGATGCGTTGGTTGAGTTGTTTAAGAACTGAACCGTGAAGCTTCCGTTCGTTTGAGTGAAAGATGCGTCAGCTGTTGGGGTTGGATTTACATTGATTAAGATTGGAGTTGATGAACCAACACCGTTACATGCATCTGTGTTTGTTACATTCACTGTGTACAGTCCCTCTTGAGCAGCTTCGATTGTCTGAGTTGTTTCTGCAAGAGCAGATCCGTTGAATGTCCAAGCATATGAATCAGAAATAGATGCTGTCAATGTTACCGCAGAACCATCGCAGATTGAAGTACTTCCGTTAGCAGATATCGTTGGGATTGGAGAATCGCTAACATTTACGCTAATGGTGTTTGAAGAAGCTGAACATCCGTTTGCATCTGTGTACTCCAAAGAGAAGTCGCCAGTAGCAGTAACAGTAATAGCATCAGCAGTAGCGTTTGTGTTCCAAACGTTTCCACCTGCTTGAGAAGAAGCGATTTCAACGCTTCCACCAGTGCAGAAAGAAGTGCTTCCGTTAGCAGTGATAGAAACTGTTGGGTTCTCATTTACTACTACAGTCAATTGATTTGAACTTGCAGTACATCCTTTGTTGTTACGTGCAGTTACACTGTAGGTACCGGCAGTCATGAAATCTTGTGTTGAACCTGAAGCGCCGTCGTTACTCCATACGAACTCAGATGTAGCATCTGAAGATGTCGCGTTTAATGTTACCATAGAACCTTCACAAATTGAAGTTGAACCTGTAGCAGAAATGGACGCAGTAATTGCGTTGTTCATAGCTACAGAGTAGTCTGCGTTTTGTGGATCCCACTCTGCCCAACAAGAAGTCCAGTCTTCTGAACCAATTGCACCACGGAAAGAAACAGGTGTAAAGAAAGCGTCTTGTAGATATGAATCTGTGAAATCTGCACCTGAAGACAACTGAGAGTTAGCCTGAAGAGAGAAGTCTGGGTTTGAAAGACTAATGCTGTTCCAACCTAGCTCAGCACCTGTGTTCACTAAACCGTTTGAATTTGCATTGAAGAAATTCGTAATGTTGAATGCACCGTTCACGTTGTTTGGATTTGCTGTAGTTACAGTAGCCAAAGAATCGTTCATTTGTGCGATAATGTTATTTTTAAAACGAAGGGTGTTTGCAGTTGCATTTCCTTGCGTTGAAGCACTTTCGATTAGAAGTCCAACTGGATATCCGGCAAAAACACTGTTAAATGTGCTAGTCTCTGTTCTTCTTCTTAGGTGCAATGCACGCTTATAGTTTGAATTGATAGTGCTGTTGAACAAAAGCGGACCACCAACAGTTACGTTTGAAAAATGTGCTTGCGTGTTTGGTGTCGCCGCACTGCCACTTGCATCGTTATCTGATTCAAATCCGTTTGAACCTGATTGGTCAGCGATTTGCGGATCACGAAGAGCTATAGCAAATTGAACGTTACCGCGGTATCCGAAATCGGTATCGAAATCGTCATCCCAGTTGCGGAAAGAAATAATATTCTTCACGTTTACATTTCCACCGAACCACTCAAAAGCATCGTCACCACAGTATGATACTTGAACGTGATCTATGGTTGTTCCATTACCAACTCCACACATGGTGATACCGTTGATTTCAGAATTTGGTTGGAAAGGAATTCCTCCGAACTCGATACGAACGTAGCGAATGACACCTGAGTTGTCATTGTTGTTTGGCATAGCTCCACCACCGTAGATAGAACCTACTCCACCTTCAACAATAGCTTCACCTGCAGCTGTTCCATTACCCGCGTTCGCTGGTGAATTCACAGCAGCTCTTCCGCAAATAATTAAACCTCCCCAGTCGCCATAACTTCTTTGTCCGGCCGCTTTTTGA
>CAMDFE010000201.1 GCA_945897395.1 Chryseobacterium gleum
AGCAATCTTTCAATGTAAAGCAAGGAACTACAAAAGAAATAAACTTCACGCTCTTAGATGAAAATACAACTAGCGTGGTTATCATTCGTCCGAAAGACGAACCCAATCCCGCGATTGAGCTCATGAAAAAAGTCATCGCCAATAAAAAAATTAACAACCGCGAAAAACTTGATGCCTACGAATACGAAGCGTACAACAAAGTAGAATTCGATTTAAACAACATTAGCGCGGCATTAGCCGACAACAAACTCATGAAACCTTTCGAATTTATTTTCGAAGGAATAGATACCACACAAGAGAAGCCCTATCTGCCCGTGTTTATGACGGAATCGCTTTCCGACTTTTACTCCCGACGCAATCCGAAAATTTCCAAAGAAATTGTGAAAGGTACCCGCGTTACCGGGGTAGAAAATCAAAGTGTGAATCAGTTCTTGGGCGACATGTACCAGAACGTGAATATCTACGACAACGAAATTGTTATCTTCTCGAAAAGCTTCACCTCGCCTATCTCGACCTATGCGCTGGGATTCTATGATTACGGTCTGGTAGACAGCGCCTTCATTGAAGGAAAATGGTGTTATAAATTAGAGTTTTTTCCACGTAGAAAACAAGAGCTTTTGTTTCATGGTGAAATGTGGATTCACGATACTACCTATGCGGTAAAGCAGGTAGATGCCGCTATATCTGAGGACGCCAACATCAATTGGATCAAAGATTTCAGCGTCCATCAAGAATACAACGAGATCGAACACGAAGTTTGGATGCTCGTAAAAGATCAGCTCTTGGTTGAATTTGTCATGAGTGAAAAGAAGATTGGAGTTTACGGCAGAAAAAACAGCAGTTACAAAAAATTCATCATTAACAAACCCCAAGAAGATGGATTCTATTTAGGTTACACCGACATAATAGTAGATCCTAACGCGTCCAATCATGATGATGCCTATTGGCAAAGCATGCGTCACACTGCTTTAACGGCGAAAGAGCAACGCATCTTCAATATGGCTGATACGCTGAAAACTCTCCCGCAATTCCAAACGGTAACTGACATTATTACGCTTTTTGTCTCGGGCTATAAAGTGAAAGGGAACTTTGAATTCGGACCGTACTATACCTTTTACAGTTTCAATCCAATTGAAGGAAATCGTTTGCGTTTCGGGGGAAGAACAAGCAATGCGTTTAGTACGAAAATCATGCTGGACGGTTACCTTGCTTATGGATTCCGTGATGAGCGATTCAAATACGGTGCTGGCGGTTTGTATATCATTCAAAAAAGCCCTCGCTTCGCTATTTCAGCGCATGGCAAACGCGACATGGAGCAGCTAGGCCTTGGCCCAGGTGCATTCAGACAAGACAACATTTTATCTTCTTTGTTTCGAAGAAATCCAGCAAACAAACTCACCGATGTTACCGACATTAATTCATACATCGAGAAAGAATGGTTGTACGGACTTTCCAATAAACTTATTTTCACACATCGCTCGCTTAGACCAGCCGGAACGAAATACACTTACACTCGATTCCTTCCACTAACCAACAGCTTCGAAAAAGAGAATTCTCTTATTACAACTGAAATTTCTCTCTACACACGCTTTGCTTTCAAAGAAAAATTTGTCTACGGCGAATTCGAACGCATCAGTCTTGGAACAAACTTCCCCGTCTTTGAAATGGCTTATAGCCTAGCCCTTCCAGGTGTTATGAATGCAGAATACAAATACCAACGCATAGAAATGCAGGTGTCAGACAAAATGCGCTTCGGGCCTTTCGGTTATTTAAACCTCTCTGTTCAGGCTGGAAAAATTTTCGGAAATCTTCCCTACCCCATGCTGCAAATGCACCAAGGAAATGAAACCTTCTTTTACGATGAGGCCAGTTACAATACGATGAATTATTTCGAATTCGTAAGCGACCAATGGGCCTGCGTTTGGGGTTCTTACCACGCAGAAGGATTGTTCTTCAACAAAATTCCAATGCTTCGCAAATTGAAATGGCGCGAAGTAGCCAGCGCAAAAGTGTTGGTTGGAAGTTATGATCCTAAGAACGATGAATTATTGAGCCGTGATTTTAACGCAGACGGGATTGCAGATATTTATCGATTGAAGCAGCCCTATGCGGAAGCCGCCATTGGAGTGGAGAACATCTTTAAAATTCTTCGTGTCGATGCCCTGTGGCGTCTTTCATACCTCGACCACCCGAACATCGTGCGCTTCGGTCTTCGTGCAAAACTTCAATTCGAATTCTAGCCCCTATCTTTGAAGCATGTTTGGAAAAGCAATCATCCCCAACACCCTCACCATGCTAAACCTTGTCATGGGTTGCGCTGCGCTGTTGGCTCATGATGTTCAAGACGCTTTTATCTTTGTGCTTTTAGCGGCATTTGCAGATTTGCTTGACGGTTTAATAGCTCGTGCTATCGGCGCAGCTTCCGAAATGGGAAAGCAATTGGATTCGTTGGCCGATGTGGTAAGCTTTGGTGTTGTCCCTGCATTTTGGCTGTATCGTCTTCTTCAACCTGAAATAAAATTGTGGGCTGCATTCGCTTTTCTTTTAGCTGTGGCAGCGGCATTCAGATTGGCTCGTTTCAATTTAGATACTTCGAAATCGACCGGATTCAAAGGACTTCCTGTGCCCGCAAATGGATTGTTTTGGCTGAGTGTTTTGTCGTTGACGGAAACAGAACCTTTGAGCACTGAAGTTCTCATTGGACTCATCCTTCTCTTTGCATTCCTTATGGCATCTACGCTGCCGCTCCTTTCCTTCAAATTTTCAAATTTTAGTTGGAAGGAAAACGCCATGAAGTTTATTCTCATTGGAAGTATCATCATTGCCGCAATTGGATCTCATTTCATTCTGAAAAAAGTCCTATGGACTGTTCCAATTGCCTTACTTTTGTACCTCATTTTATCTGCCGTTCAACACCTATTTGGGAAACAACATGAAAAAGTTTAAAGCTGAAATTAACGTAATGCCGTTGGAAGCATTATTAGATCCACAAGGAAAAGCAGTGACCTCGTCATTGAACAGTTTATCTATTGGAACCATTGCTAACGTTCGCGTTGGAAAACATATGAGTTTATTCGTTGAGTCTGCCGACCACGCCGGTGCAGAACAAATCGTTGATCAAGCATGCAAGAAATTGTTGTGCAACGAAATCATGGAGTACTACACTTTCACCGTTGTAGAGGCCTAATGCGATTTTTCGCAATTCTTGTTTTATACTTTGTAACCTTTGCCGGAACAGCGCAAGTGAGCGATACGGTCATTGTTCGTAAACCCGTTTCTTTCGGATACAAAACCAGTGAAGTTGCGCGAGAGATTAAGGCACTCATCATTCATTCGACCTTCAACGCCTCATTTCCAAACATTCAAAATCCCGATACTTTCTCGGTCAAAGGGGTAATTAAACAATTCAAGCAATACAACGTTGCTGCGCATTATTTAATTGGAAGAGACGGCGTTGTTTATCAATTGGTAGATAACGAAAACATAGCTTTTCACGCTGGAAAAAGTCAACTTCCCGACGGAACAACTGATGTGAATGCATGTTCGATTGGTATTGAAATCATGTGCACCTATACCGTTGGCCCGAATGAAGC
>CAMDFE010000202.1 GCA_945897395.1 Chryseobacterium gleum
CGTTTTCTTGAAACAGCCATTCCGTAAAAAATATTCTGTAAGGAGTTGACTGTACTTTCAACAGAGATTTCGTTTTTTGTGGCAACACTTGATTCTAATCTAAGCGTTGCGGCTAGACCTACATTCCGCTGAAAGCCACTAAAGTTGCGTTCTCCGAGCGAAGCCGATTGAATAAAGAATGAAGGAATAAGCGAGAGATCGGCCATTCCAAGTGTTGGCGAGTTTAGCACGGCTCCATTTAATTCAACAGTAACATAGTTCGAACTCATTCCGCCCAAACGGAAGGAAGCAATGGATCCGGGCGCACCGTAGGTGTTCACCATACCAATGCCCGAACGTTGCAATGTGGTAGCAATGTCTAAAGATGAAGAATGGAGTAAAAGAGTAGAATCTACTGCGTGCAGTTCATCTGCTTTCAAGCTGCGCTCGGATATAATCTCCAGAGGCATGATGGATACATGCGGCAGTGAGTCTTGCGCAAGCAGAACAAAAGGCAACAGCAACAATAAGACAGCACAAAGTTTTTTCTTCATAGTCCTGTTCTCGCTTGGCCCCGAGCGATGATGGGGTTAATACACTTGGCAGGTCTTCTGACTTATCTCTCGGTTGCGCGCCTTCCCGTTTTCACAGTGGCTTTGAGTGGCAATCGTTTTCATTCTTTCGAATGAGAGCTTTACAGCTGCGGGCACAGTTCGCGATTTTCGCGCGATTCCCTTTTCACAATGAACTTCTTCATTGACCAAATGCATGGCAAATGTAGTAAATCTTTTCTTCTGTCCTATTTTTGAAATATGATTCGATTTATCTGCACGCTTTCATTCTGTTTATTTACTCTGTTCTCGTGGGCTCAACCCATGCAAAGAGATTCTGTAGACATTAGCATGCTGTCCGCGCAAGATCAAGCGCGCATAAAATCAATTGAGTCGAAATTGAATCTTTCTCAACAGCAGCATTTGTTGATACCCTCCATCTTCGTTCACTATCACGGGCTTATTGAAGATCAGAAAAAAATCATGGACACCGTTGCTGAACGACCTTCTGTGAATGAAGAAGAGCGTTTGAAAGATTTGAATGCACGATCTGAATTTGTAAAAAAACTTCGCGAAGAACGTGACTTAAATGTAGAGCTAGCGCTGACTCCAGAACAAAAAGAAATTTATCTCACTCAAATAAAAATAGCCAAACCACAAGTGCTTCACTTTGGCGTTCACGACCGAATGAACTGTCCGGTTTGCGTTTCTCCTACTACTGCACCATGAACAAAATACACGTTTACCTTTCTGCATTTCTCCTTTCCTGCATAACGCTTGGATCATGTGTCATAGCCCATATTCCACCCAATGAGAATCCGGAGGATTATAAACCAGCACCCGTTTCGAATAAACCGAACAGTCATTCGGTTCAGGTGCCAAATGTTGAAGTAAAAGATAGTCAAAGCAAAAAATTCAATGTAAATGTGTTCACCGGAACAGGCGGACATGGACACACCTTTCCCGGAGCAACTGCTCCGTTTGGAATGGTTCAGTTGAGTCCGGATACCCGACTCGACGGATGGGACGGTTGCGCTGGTTATCATTATAGCGATAGCATTATTTACGGATTCACGCACACGCATTTGCAAGGAACGGGAGTGTCTGATTACGGCGATATACTGTTCATGCCAACGAATGGACACACGAAGGAAAAACCACTTTGGCGCGATGCCATTGCTTCAAAATTTTCGCATAAAAGAGAACAAGCAAGCCCAGGTTTTTACAGCGTTCACCTAGATGATTATAACATTGACGCGGGATTCACAGCCTCTACTCACGCAGGATTGCACAAATACAAAATGCAACCGGGAGACTCTTGCTTGTTGTTTTTAGACTTCATGCACAGAGATAAACTCTTGTATTACGACTTGCATTTTTATGGCGATACTGCTATTAGCGGTTACCGTGTTTCTGAAGCGTGGGCTACTGAGCAGCACACGTATTTCTATGCGGTGTTCTCTCAGCCTTTTGTTGGAAATGACCAATTGATGCAACGTTCCAAGAGCGTGAATGAAAAAGGAGAGACGAAGATTGAACTTGAAATGATTCAAGCGTTTCAGTTTCTTTTCCTTCCAACCGAAAAAAATGAATTGACTATTCGCGTAGGAATTTCGGGGGTTGATGAAGAGGGCGCCAAGAAAAATTTATATGCTGAAATGCCTCGAACCGATTTCAGGTACAACAAACAAAAAGTAGAAGAAGAGTGGGATAAAATTTTTAAGAAAGCGCCTGCCCCGATTTTATTTCCAACCAGAAAAGGACTTGAGAATTACCGCACTTCTTTGTACCACTGCTACACCGTTCCGAATGTGTGGAGCGATGTAGATGGAAGATACAGAGGTATGGACAATAAGATTCATACGGCTGAAGGATATACGCGCTACACTGTGTTTTCACTTTGGGATACGTTCCGCACCTACCATCCGATGATGTGTAAATTAGAACCGGAGCGCACGCAAGATTGGATGAAGACTTTTTTGGAAATGTATAAAGAGCGTGGTGAATTACCTGTTTGGGAATTGGCGGGAAATGAAACGTATTGCATGATCGGGTATCACAGTGTACCTGTAGTTGCAGAAGCCTACCAACAAGGCATTCGTTTCAAAAACCGTGAAGACGAATTGAAAATGTTGGAAGCCATGGTTGCGACAAGTAATGGTCCGCAAGATGAAAAGAAAGCTTATGTAAAATATGGCTATGTGCCGGGTGATGAGTTCAGCGAAAGCGTGAGTAAGACATTGGAGTTTGCTTACGACGATTTTTGTATTTCACGCTATGCTGAAATGATCGGGGATAAAGCGGTTGCGCAACAATATGCCATTCGCTCTCAGAACTGGAAAAACGTTTTCGATCCGGAAACGAAATTCATGCGCGCTCGTGTGAACGGCGGATTCGCAAAACCTTTCGATCCCTTTCAAGTGAACTTCCATTACACCGAAGCGAACGCTTGGCAGTATCGATTCTTCGCGCCACACGCGATTCCTGAGTTAATGGAATTGATGGGCGGAAAGAAGGACTTCGAAGCGGAGTTGGACAAACTCTTCAATGCACCTACGCAAACAACCGGAAGAGAACAAGCCGATATTACTGGACTCATTGGACAATACGCACACGGCAACGAACCGAGTCATCACATGGCTTATTTGTACGCTTATGTGAATCGTGATAAGTTGCACATGTATCGAGATAGCATTATGAAGACGCTCTACTCTCCTACTCCAGATGGACTTTGCGGGAACGAAGACTGTGGTCAGATGTCGGCATGGTATGTTGTAAGCGCTTGGAATACGTATCCGATTTGTCCAGGTGAATACAACGGCTGGTGGCAAGATTATGAACCCATGTCGGAATTTGACACTCGAAGTCAAGGCTATCCCTCTCCTTACCCACTTGGCATTTACAATGAAAAAAACATTGTCCCTGCGCCAATCATCACTGCGCCCAATCGCGCATTCGTAGGCGAGCAAATGATTTCAATTTCGTGTTTGAATAGTGCTTCTAAAATTAAAGTTGAAATAATGGAAGAAGGTGGAAGCAAGAAAAAAGGATTCTTCT
>CAMDFE010000203.1 GCA_945897395.1 Chryseobacterium gleum
AATTGTTTGGTACCGGTTTAGGTCTAGCGAATAATTTTATGGGTTTCAAACCAAGTTACTTGGTTCGCGATGGAGGATTAACTTCATCAGTTTACCCGTTGTTAGATCCAACACCTCCAACAGAGGATTTCACAACTGCGAATTTCCAAGACAACAGAAGGGCGTTTGTAAATAATAATATTTATTTGCCAAGCTTGTTGGTTTCAATCAATGAAAAAAATTCGATTTCGCTTTCAGCAAGGGCAAGAACCTATTTGAATGTAGATGGGGTTGGCGCTGAATTGTTTCAATTCGGTTATAACTCACTGAATTACCCTTCGCTCTATAATACGAGAATTACAAACGAAAAATTATCCATTCAAACCATGACATGGATGGAATATGCGCTTGGGTATGGAAGAGTGTTAATAGATCAAGAAAAACATTTCTTGAAGGCTGGAGTGACATTAAAAGCGCTTCAAGGTTTGCAGTCGGCCTATTTGTTCATAGACAATCTCGACTATGCAGTGAATTCCGATTCAACGGTTTCGTTGTACAATGCAGATGTGCAATACGGACACTCTACTAATTTTGAAGCAAACCAAGACAACGCGAATTATCGCGTGGTATCAAATCTTGGTTTAGGATTCGATTTTGGTGTAATCTATGAATGGCGCCCAGATTATGCGAAGCATAAACACGATATGGACGGAGAAACCAATGTGTGGAAGCGGAACGAGAACAAGTACAAGTTGAAAGTGGGTGTGTCTATGACAGACCTTGGCGGCGTGAAGTTTTCAAAAGGCGGGCAGAGTGGTGACTTCACGGCCAATACCTCGAACTGGGATATTTCGAAATTGGATTTTGGAACCACGCCAATAGCGGCATTAGACGACACGTTGACTGCTCGATTCGGAGGCACGAATGCCGGAGCGAATTACAAAATGAATTTGCCAACGGCCTTCAGCACACAAATAGATTATCACATTTGGAGAGACTTGTACATCAATCAAACGAACTTCATTGCGTTCGGATTCAATTCCAACCCGAATAAAATTCATGATTTCACAACCATTTCCGTAACGCCACGTTGGGATCATCGCATTGCTGGAGTTTCAATTCCAATTAGCTACAACAGCTTAATGGGAACGCGCACAGGTCTAGCGTTGCGCTTGGGTCCTGTAACTTTCGGAACAAGCAGCATGTATCCGTATCGCGCTTTCCTTCGTGGAGATGGATTCGGAACGAAAGACATCACCGGCTTAGACGCCTATGTTTTGGTTCGAATTCCAATCGCATACAAACGCATCAAAGACCGCGATAGCGATAAAGTTTCTGACCGCAAAGATCAATGTGTAAAAGTACCTGGAACTTGGGAGTACCGAGGTTGCCCAGATCGCGACGGTGATCACATTCGCGATGAAGAAGACGATTGTCCAGATGTACCTGGTTTAGCGAAACTGCACGGCTGCCCCGATAAAGACGACGATGGCGTAACTGATCTAAAAGACGATTGTCCAGATGTTGCCGGATTACCTGAATTGAAAGGTTGTCCGGATAGAGACGGTGATGGAATTACCGATTCTAAAGACGATTGTCCTGATGAAAAAGGATTGGCTATTTTCAACGGTTGTCCGGACCGCGATTCAGACGGTGTAATGGACCGCAATGACGATTGTCCAGACACCAAAGGTTTAGCGCAATACAACGGGTGTCCAGATACAGACGGAGACAACATCATAGACAAAGTAGACGAGTGTCCAACAGTTTATGGTATCGCGGAATTGAAAGGTTGTCCAGCTGCTGAGTTAACCTATTTCAATGTAGAAACACAAGTTGAAAAAGTGAAACAAGGCGGTGGCGTATACAGCTACGGAAACGCGGTTGAAACAAAGACGGCGAAGTTTAAGTTGGAAGGATACAATGCAGATACTGTGAAGACGGTGTTTGTAACAGCTCCGAATCTTCGTGGAAAGAACGCTTACAGAGAGGCTGATGGATTCTTCCGTTTTGCTAAGGAAGCCGAAGTGGTTATTTTGAAGGAGGAAGAAAAACAAGTGATGAAGAAAGCCTTCGAAAACTTGGAATACAAAACAAATAGTGAAGTTATTCTTTCAAGCTCATTCAGCGGTTTGGATGAATTGGCCAACCTTATGGGAACGAATGCAAATTGGAAGTTGCGTATTTCTGGTCATACAGATAATGTAGGTGCGCGAACAGCGAACATGACTTTATCGAAGCGCAGAGCTGAATCAGTGAAAAAGTATTTAGTATCGAAAGGCATTGCAGCTGATCGTTTCGAAGTCATGTACTTCGGTCCAGACCAACCAATTGCACCTAACAACACCGAAGACGGAAGAGCAAGAAACCGTCGTGTAGAGATGATTATTGTGGAATAAAACAAACCACTTCTGAATTGAAAGGCCCCGATAATCAATTTATCGGGGCCTTTGCTTTATTCAAAAAATTTGGAGGCATACTCTTTTACATTTTTGTTAAAAGAAAAAAGAAAACGACTATGAAAAAGAACATAAATATCCAGCTTGGCGTTTGGATTTACGCCGACAGATAATACGATTTAGGTTATGAGGTTTGGTTTGGTTAAGCCCTTTCAACGTTGTTGAAGGGGCTTTTTCTTTACTAGTCAGGTTGCGAAGCACCTTTCGATAGAACCTTGTAATACCTTACGGTATCTTCAATGCTCGAAAAAGTATTTCGGTATTCCAATCCGAATACGCGCGTGGCCTTGCTTCCATCGAATCGTTTCACCTCGTCGTAATTGCGAATAATCTCTCGCGTAATGGTTGCTCTTTTTCCAGTGAATAATTCCACTAATGCTTCCATGTAATAGAGCAGCACAATCTGCCATTTTTTGGCAATCGTTTTTCCAATTTTAACTTGAAGCACAGCTGCAATTTTTGTGAAGAGTTCTGACATGCGAACGTTCTCTGCGCACAGAATGTAGCGCTCATTGGTCGGCTCTTGTTTCGCTGCGCGAATCATGACTTCCACCACGTCTAAAACAGAGACAATCCCGCTTCCACCAGCGGGCAAGGCCGGAAGGCCTTTTTCAATTCGCGCAATCATGGTTCCTGAGCTGCGGGTGCAATTGTTCGGACCGAAGATGACACCCGGATTCAAAATGGTCGAATTCAATCCTTCTTGAATGCCCCGCCAAACCTCTTGTTCAGAAAGGTATTTTCCCTTCGAATAATTTGAATGATAATCGTTGAAATCACGCGGCGTTTCTTCATCAATAACTTCTCCTTTCGAATCGCCCAACGCAGAAATTGAACTGACATGAATCAAGTGCTTTACGTCATTTTCAAGACACGCATTCACTAAGTTTTTTGTTCCATTAATATTCACCTGCAACATGCGCGAAGCCTCTTTTTTGTGATAAGAAACGATCGCTGCGCAATGAAAGACAGTGCGCATTCCTTCGGTTAAATCGAACATGTCATCGGCATCTTCCACATCTCCTACGATGACAGGAGTCGGACGATCAGCAAGCAATCGCTTTAATTGGACACCCCCCTGAATGTAATCCAGCCGCAGTTCCACCAGAACCATGCCATTCTCGGCAAGATGCTTGTGCTC
>CAMDFE010000204.1 GCA_945897395.1 Chryseobacterium gleum
CGAATTTTCGAAGCTTTTGTACAATTTTTCTATTATTGAATTTCGCTATTGAAGCACCTTTCGCACATGCCATGTTGTTTGCAGAATCTTGCGCGAACGTTGATATTCCGAAGAACAAAAAGCCAAGCAACAATACAGTTCGCATCTTACGAGTGTTGTTTAATCAGGGCCTCCACTTTTTCAACCATGTTCTTTGATCCTATGAAAAGGGGTGAACGTTGGTGCAAATCGGTAGGGACAATTTCCATAATTCTGCGGTGTCCGTCAGTGGCTTTTCCACCCGCCTGCTCAACAATGAACGCAAGCGGATTGCATTCATATTGCATGCGCAATTTTCCACTTTTGTTTTTCGTGGTGCTCGGATAAATGTAGATTCCGCCTTTGATTAAGTTTCTATGAAAGTCGGAAACAAGTGAACCAATGTAACGCGCAGAATACGGACGATTCGTTTTCTTTTCCTCTTCCTTGCACCAAGCAATGTATTCCTGAACACCTTTTTCGCATGCATTCAAATTCCCTTCGTTCATGCTATAGATAGCGCCATCTTCCGGAATTCTCATGTTAGGATGTGAAAGGAAAAACTCACCAATACTTGGTTGAAGCGTGAAGCCGTTCACACCATGCCCCGTCGTATACACCAGCATGGTGCTACTTCCATAAATAATATATCCAGCTGCCACTTGTTCATCGCCTTTCTGAAGAAAGTCGTTCACATTCGCAAGATCTCCAATGCTGCTCTTCCTTCTGAAAATAGAAAAAATCGTTCCTATGCTCACGTTCACATCAATGTTCGAAGAGCCGTCTAACGGATCGAACAAGATGACATACTTCGCTTTTTTGCAACGCTCTAAATCGAAGGCAAAATATTTTTCATTCTCTTCACTTCCAGCTCCTGCTACTTGTCCGCCCCATCGCATCGCATTCAACAATGTTTCGTCAGAGAAAACGTCCAACTTCATTTGCGTTTCGCCTTGAACATTAATGTTCGCGGCCGCACCCAAAATATCTTGAAGCCCTGCTTTGTTCACCTTGTGGTTAATGATCTTTCCTGCAATTCCAATGTCGGAAAGAAGTCGCGTTAAATCGCCTGACGCATAAGGAAAGTCTGATTGACGCTCCATTACGAATTCACTAAGTGTTACCAATGCTGCCATGTTGCTAATTTAAGCTGAATGAGTTACTTGTTGGGAAATAGAATGCGTGTCAATTCAATAAATTGTTCAACCGATAATTGCTCAGGTCTCTTGTTGAACAAATCGTTCTCCGATGTTATTCCGGGTTGAAGCAACGACTTCACCGAATTACGAATGGTTTTTCTGCGCTGATTGAACGCCAACTTCACGACTTGTTTAAATTCCTTTTGTTGGGAAGTCACCAATGGCGCTGGCCTGCGCTGCATGCGCAACACACCGCTTTTTACTTTGGGCGGAGGATTGAAAACTTCCGGCTCAACGGTGAAGAGATATTTGATTTCATAATGTGCTTGAAGCAATACCGACAAGATGCCGTAATCTCTGCTTCCAGGGCCCGAAGCTATACGCTCGGCGACTTCTTTTTGAAACATGCCCACTACTTCCGGAACGCATTCCCACTCGTCTAAAACTTTGAATAAAATCTGTGAAGAGATGTTGTACGGAAAATTTCCAACCACACAAAAATTATCGCCGAAGCTCTCTTTCAAATTCATGCGAAGAAAGTCTTCTTCGAAAATTCTACCACGAAGTGCCGGGTAGTAAGCATTCAAATAAGCGACCGACTCGTTGTCTAATTCCACCACAGACGTCTCGAAAGGCATTTTCATTAAGAACTGAGTAAGTGCACCAGTGCCAGGCCCCACCTCAATAATTTTCTTCGTTTCGCCAACGCCAGTAATGGCTTCAGCAATTCTTTCGCAGATAGACAGATCCAATAGGAAATGCTGACCCAGGTGTTTTTTCGGACGTACGTTCACACTACAAAGCAAAGCGAAAAACACGATACTTGGGTTCCATTTGTTGAACATTGTAAAGTGAAAAAGTAGTGTGTTGAAAAAGAGAATGTCCTGAAAATTGATTTAGCTTCGAGAAGTGGTAAGCTATCTCGATATAATTCTAGTCCTCATCGTTGCATGGGCACTTTGGCGCGGTTGGATGAACGGCTTTGTTTCAGAGCTGTTTTCATTCCTTGCATTTTTTGTAGGAATCTACGCGGCCGTGTATTTATCTGAATCGGTATCGAAGATGATCGGTGCAACAGACGGTTCCATGAGCACGCGTGTTGCAGTGTTCTTAGGTATTTTCCTGGTTGTGGTTATTGGAATGTATTTCTTAGGAAAGCTCATTTCGAAAAACATCAAAGGCGGTGGCGAAAAATGGAACAAGGCTTTGGGTGCTACGTTCTCATTGGCGAAATATTTATTGGGAACCAGTTCGCTCTTCGTTATGCTGCATGCGCTTGACGATAAATTTCACATGATTCCGCAATCGCAAAAAGACGCTTCAATCGTGTACGAACCGGTCAACGATTTTTCAAAGACTGTCATTCCCGCCATCGAAGATTTTGACAAGCATCTTCCCGAAAAAGAAGCTTAAGAGCGAATGCGCCACTCGTTCGGATAGTTATTGTTCAAGCGGGTTCCAACCACTTTGCCCCATCCAATGTTTTGTTGTTCGTAGGTGACTAAAACAAAGCCAGCCTCGGCTTCAACCTGAATCACTTCTTTCTTCAAATAGCGAATCACGTCTTCGTAAGACAGCTCGAGCTTCTTAACCGAAGCCGCTTCAATGCCCGTGTTGGCAATGCCTTGACCGGGAATGAACTTGTCTTTCATGAACTCGCCCACAAGCGTTCCCGCGTTTGCATTCGGTAGCATAGCGCGCCAAAGATCTTTGAATGTATGTTGAAGGGTATCCATGAAAACCAATCCCTTTTCATTCTTCACCAGCGCAACATCTTCGCGAATAAACGCATTCACGGTGCTGCGTTCTTTCACGGTTAGTGAGACAATTTTCGAATTCGGTTTGAAACGAATTTTCTCCGTGTGTCCTTCTGGCTTTTTCAAAAGCGTGCAGAAGAATCCTTCTCCAGGCGTGTTGTGCGGAAGCATTCTGTATCCCTCTCCAGCAGAGCATTTCAAAACATCGACTTTCCAATCCGATTGCATTTCAACGGGTATATTTTCAAGTTGAAACTCTTCGGTTAAGTAGGAAATAATATCTTCATTTTCTTGTGGTGCAAAGGTGCAGGTGGAATACAATAAATATCCTCCGGGCTTCAGCAAGCGAACTGCTTCTTGAAGTATTTCATACTGACGAACAGCGCAGGTGTGCGCGAACGATTCTTTCCACTCCCCGCGATAGTCGACTTGCTTGCGGAACAAACCTTCTCCGCTGCACGGCGCATCTACAGCAACCACATCGAAGGAATGCGTAAACGGAATTTTATTCGGATACATGCCCAACGTGAAGACATTCGGAATGCCCCATTTGTCAAGGTTTTCACGAAGAATACTCAATCGCTGAGACACGACTTCGTTGGCAACCAACACGCCTTTTTCTCCTAGCAGTGTTGCGTAAATTAAACTCTTTCCTCCAGG
>CAMDFE010000205.1 GCA_945897395.1 Chryseobacterium gleum
AGCTTTCAATTAAAACAACAGCAAAGACTTTCTCCTCAACAAATTCAGTTGATGAAAATGTTGCAAATTCCAACCATGGAATTAGAACAACGTATCAAAGAGGAGATGGAAAGCAATCCAGCATTAGAAGAAGGTGAAGAAGAGAAAGAAGAAAGCGAACGTGACGAAGACAACAACGAAGAAGAAAACGACAACCAAGAAGTTGACTTCGACTTTTCAGAATATCTATCGGATGATGATATTCCAGATTATAAATTAAGTGTAAATAACAACTCTGCAGACCAAGAAGACCGCGATATTCCAATAGGAGCCGGCAAGACTTTTCACGACTTGCTTTACGCGCAAATTGGGTTACGCGATTTTGACGAAGAGCAGCTGCTTTTAGCCGAGTACCTTATCGGAAACCTAGACGACAATGGTTATTTACGTCGTGAGTTACAAGCCGTTGCAAACGATCTTTCATTTTCAATGAACATCATGACTTCCGTTCCGGAGTTAGAGGAAATTCTCAAAGAAATTCAAGAGCTTGACCCCGCTGGTGTTGGAGCAAGAGACCTCAGAGAATGCCTGTTCATTCAATTAAAGCGTCAAGAAAAAAACACTTCAGCGGTTGAACTCGCAAAGGTTATTATTCAAAAGTACTTCGATGAGTTCACGAAAAAACACTACGATAAAATTTCGAAGAAACTCGGAATCTCCGATAAAGAGTTAAAGCCTTCTATTGAACTCATCTTGCATCTCAATCCGAAGCCTGGAAATAGCATGCAGGAGTCTACCCGAACCGTACAGCACGTTACTCCAGACTTTATGTTGGTGGTAGAAAACGACGAATTGCGTCTTCAATTAAACTCAAGAAATGCTCCGGAATTAAAAATTAGTCGCGAGTACAAAGGCATGCTTGATCATTACGCCAAGCTCAAAACAAAAGATCAAAAAGCCAAGGAAGCTCTTCAGTTTGTGAAACAAAAAATTGAGAGTGCTAGGTGGTTTATAGATGCCATTCAACAACGAAACCACACACTCATGATTTGCATGGAAGCCATTCTTACTATGCAGCGCGAGTTCTTTCTTTCTGGTGATGAAACCAAATTGAAACCCATGATCTTGAAAGACATTGCTGATCGCGTTAACATGGATATTTCAACCATTAGCCGTATGGCAAACAGCAAGTACATTCAAACGCCTTATGGAACATATTTATTGAAATACTTTTTTGCAGAGAGCCTTTCAACAGATGAGGGAGAGGAAGTGAGTTCTCGTGAAGTGAAGCAAATTCTGAAAGACGCGATCGGCGCAGAAGAGAAAAAGAAACCCCTCACAGATGAAAAATTAGGTAAATTGCTCAACTCAAAAGGATACAACATTGCGCGCAGAACGGTTGCTAAATACCGCGAGCAATTGGGCATTCCCGTAGCTAGATTAAGAAAGGAAATGTAATGAAAGAAACGTTTATTATACAGTTTTCAAAATTTCTTTCTTTGATTTTCCATCCGCTTGGAATGCCAATGGTTATCTACCTCTTGGTGCGTTGGATTGACCCCTATTACATTGCACCTGCTGAAGCGGATTATTTCGTTTTTTTATTGCTCGGAATAAATATTATCGCGCCTGCTGCGAGTATATTAATCATGATAAAATTCAAAATGGTTTCTTCCATTGATTTACATGATCGCAAAGAGCGCTGGGCGCCTTATTTACTTGTAATTCTCTATTACATTCTGTCTTACGCATTGCTCAGATATTACGGACCAACACTGCCAACGGAAGTGTTTTCGTTTATTCTAGCAGTTATTGTTTCCTTGCTCATTTCATTGACTATAAATTTCTATTGGAAAATAAGCGTTCACATGCTAGGCCAAGGCGGCGTATTCGGATCTCTCATTAGCCTGAGCATCCTTCACCGTGCAGATGTTTCCATAATTATTATAGGCTGCCTCCTCATGTCAGCATTAACAGGCTTTTCAAGACTGCGCTTGAACGCACATACACACCAGCAAGTGTATGCTGGATTTGTATTGGGAATGATTTGCAACCTCGTTATACTTTGCGGCGAGTGGTTTATTTAACCTGAGTTCTCGTCCAATTCCAAGCGTGAGCTAGTGCGTCATTAATGGTTAATTGGCACTTCCAACCCATCTTCTTTTCGGCATAGTCTGGAACCGCCCAAATTGCAGGAACATCGCCCGATCTTCTTCCGGTAATTTCAACATTCAACGTAACGCCGTTTATCTCTTGAAAACGATTCACCACTTCCTTCACGCTGTATCCTTTTCCAACACCTAAATTGAATATTTCTAAGTTAGTTTCTCTTGGTATGTTAAGAGCCAATACATGAGCCTTCGCAAGATCTACCACATGAATATAATCGCGAATACACGAGCCGTCTGGCGTGTCGTAATCTTCACCAAAAACAAATAATTTCGCGCGCTTTCCCGTCGCTACTTCGCACACCAACGGAATTAAATTCGTTGGAGCATCATTCGTTGATTCTCCTATTTTGGCAGAGGGATGAGCACCCACCGGATTGAAATAACGCAATACGATTGATTGAAAAGGGGCGCTCTTCGCCGCTTCAAAAATCAGATCTTCACAATCTTGTTTTGTTTGGCCGTAAACGGAAGCCGCAGGTAATCGGGGAGTGCTTTCGCTAACCGGATTTATTTCCGGCGTGCCATACACCGTGCAAGAGCTGGAAAACACAAATCGTTCAACCGAAAATTCTTCCATCAATTGCAACAAAACTTTCGTTGAACCCACGTTGTTAAGCTGATACGCTTCCGGCATTTTCTGAGATTCTTCTACCGATTTAAAAGCCGCGAAATGAATGACAGAATTTATATTATAGGTGGAAAAAACACGGCGCATCTCAGACTCGTCTGTACAATCGACCTGCTCAAATGAAATTTTCACTCCTGTTAAATCTTCCAAACTGCTCAATCGACCTAGCGTTGAGTTAGCCAAATTATCTACTATTACGGGGGAATATCCAGCCGATATCAATTCTACGACCGTGTGTGAGCCTATATAACCCAAGCCTCCCGTGACTAAAACTGTCTTGTTCTCCATAATTCTCGCAAAGATAGAAAGCTTTTTATTTAAGTTTGTTGGCTCATTCTTTTCATTATGAAAAACAAAATTGAACTAGCACTTCACCTTCTGCAATCCAATCAGCCCGCCCAATTGGTGAGGCATGTCGCTGTTGGCGATGGGATTGTTCAGATTGAGGGGTCTCTTCTGTTAGAAGCTATTCAGAAGTATGAAAAGAATTACAATCGAATTAATATTGAAAAATTCGTGCCTGCTTCAGGCGCAGCCACTCGAATGTTCGCAAATTTGAGTGGTGTTGATTTATTGAATCCGAATGACGAAGCTGAATTCTTCTTTATTCATTTACGCGACTTCCCGTTCTTCGATTCCATTCTCCTCGACTTTGAAAAAGATGGGTTGAATTACGATGAAATAACGGGGATAGAAAGATACTCGCGTGTTTTGAATTTTCTTTTTAAAAATGGATATGCTACCCTCCCTAAAGGAGCTGTTCCTTTCCATTCCTATGAAGAAGAACG
>CAMDFE010000206.1 GCA_945897395.1 Chryseobacterium gleum
TGTTGAATGAAATGCTCACTGGATTTTATGAAAGCGGAATGGAAAACATTACGCTTTATCTCATGGATAATTTCATAAATGATGAATCTTGCGGAGACGATAATTTCTCGAATGTAATCAAGCGAAATGCTGAAAGCATTGAGCGCGTAAGCGTTGGAAAGACTCCTCCGAACATCACCGGCAACGACATAAACAATGTTGCATTCGATTTGAAGAAGACTTGTGCTGCGAATCAATATACGCTTATTGTATTCTGGAGCAGCTGGTGCAGTCACTGTAAAACAGAAGCACCAAAGATTGCGAAGTTGAGCAAGGATTATGCTGGAAAGAAAATTGCTTTCGTGGGGTACTCGGTAGACAACGATGCCAATGAATGGAAAAAGGCAGTAACCGAAAGAGAATTCACCTTCACGAATTTATGTGGAATGAAAGGATGGGAATCGAAAGGAGCGAAAGACTATCGCATTACGAAGACTCCGGCTTTCTTCATTCTCGACAAGAACATGCGCATTGTTGCGAAACCGAAATCGCCTGAAGAAATTGAAACCTTTCTCAAGATTTCAAAATAAATTCCGCTCTTCTTCGACAATTAATTTTTCTTGAAATCCGACAAGAAAGACTTCTTTCTGCGCTCGCGTTAGCGCTGTATAAAACCAACGATTCAATTCCAATCCTGCCATCTCATCTGTAAGATATCCCTGATCTACAAACACACAGGGCCATTGTCCACCTTGGGCTTTGTGACACGTAATGGCATAAGCGAACTTCACATGCAAGGCATTGTAATACGGATCTTTTTGAAGGAGTTTTCGAAGTTGTCCTACAGTTGATGCATCTGGATAATCGAGCGCGCAGACTTGCCAAAGCTCTTGCATCTTCGCCTTTGACAATTGGGCTGATTCCTCCCAAATGGTTGTGCATAATAGAATGACTTCCATCTCGGGCATTTCCGGATAATCCGCCATTTTCACAATGGCCTTGCAGAATCTGAAAGCACCGCGTTCTTCGAATGATTTTATGCGATGAATATTCAAAATATCTCCGTTGGCAATGAAGCCCACTTCCTTCGATTCTTTTTCATCGAGCCAGAAATAGTTATTCTTCAAAACCATCATTCGGTCGCCCGAATTAATCTCTTCTTCGTTACCTAAAATTCTTGAACGTACTTGCTGATTGAACAAATTCGCGCGTTTGTTCGAGCGCGTAATGATGACCAAATCTTCAATGCCATATTCTTGTAACGCTTCCTCTACTACCGGCTGCATGTCGGTGTCTA
This sequence comes from Chryseobacterium gleum, assembly GCA_945897395.1. Classification (GTDB taxonomy): domain Bacteria; phylum Bacteroidota; class Bacteroidia; order Flavobacteriales_D; family Sanyastnellaceae; genus CAIZGX01. The sequence goes on from CAMDFE010000206.1 coordinate 1,277, forward strand.
CGCGATGTATATCGTTGAAGTTCAATGTTGAAAATTGAGGTAATTCGCTTCCTTGACTCACGATTAATTCGCGCAGTGAAGTGGCATTGATTAAAATTCCAGAGCCTTCTTTCTGACGAATAACTTCAAGTAATTCAATGGCTGCAATGTTGAGCGAATAGTTGTCGCGCAAGCCTTCCATATTTAACGCAGGACTTAACGGACATCCGACTGGCGGAAGCTGTGCCGTGTCTCCGATGATGACCAACCTGCAACGCTCGCCGCTGTATACATGCGAGAGCAAATCGTCCAATAAACTTCCAGCATCGAAACTATCTTCTGAAAAAACAACGGTGTCTTGTCCAATCATGGAAGCTTCATCGACAAAATAAACCGTGTCAATGTTTTCGTTTTCCTTCAATTCGAACCAAACGCGCCCGCTGCGGTCCATGCGCTTCACATAAATTTCTTTGTGAATGGTACTTGCCTTTCGGTTGGAATAATTTCCCAAGACCTTTGCTGCTCGTCCGGTTGGCGCTAGAAGCACTGCGTTCACGCGATGTTCCGCAAGCGAATCAACCATGGCTTTTACGCAGGTGGTCTTACCTGTACCCGCGTATCCTTTGATCATGAGCGCCAAGCGCGCCTTCTCGGAATACATCATTCGCGCAAAGGCGTAGAAGAGTTTCTTTTGTCCCGCTGTGGGCGCAAAAGAAAAATTCTCCAGCAGTAATTGTTCGAAGGCGGTGTGACTCATGATTTTATTCTCGCTTGCAAAGAAAGACCAAGCGCAGCAATGATGTAAATTAGCAGAGAAATTAATTATGCGTATTTTTTCAAGATGAACACTGAAACCTTTCAAATTCCGACGGCTGTTGTAGAAAACAGCGCTCGTCTGCATGCCTCTGTGCATCTGGAATCTTTCTTTGTTTCCATTGCTTTCGCTCAGCCGGAAGATGGTGTTGTCATATTTACGCATAACCAGTCGTTTCCTGTTGGAGAGAGTATTCCCTTTGCTGAATCGGTTTCTTGGCTTCAAAAGCAATGGCCCAGCGCGGTTTTCAAGAAGACTATATTATCTGTTGAGCCTCTTGCCTTCAATCTTATTCCGAAAGCCATGTTCCAAGAAAATGAAGTTGCGAATTACCTTCCTCAAATAACATCGAATGAATTCTTGGCGTATCGTTTCAACACACAACAAGATGTTGTAGTTGTTTTCGCAACGCATTCTTCTGTTGTGAATTTGGAAAGATTCATTGTTGGAGTTGAAATTCTTGCGCTTCCTACCCTACTCCTTCCGGGACAGCGCGCGCATGCGAGCTTGGTTCAATCGAAAGCAACGCTTTGGATTGGAAAGGAAAAACATTATTTGTGTCTTGAAAAAAACAACGCCTTGGTGTTGTTGAATGAATACGCCGGGAATACGGCGGAAGATATTTTGTACTTCTTAGCGAACGGATGTATTCAATATGGAATTGACTTGGCTTCTTTGCCTGTTTTGGTTCAAGGAACACATTTCGATTCGAATTATGTTGAAGTTTTTGAATCGTATGTCCGCAATGTTCAGTTCTCTGAAAACATGAAAGCAAATTCGTTGAACGATCTCTGGAAATTGCACATGTTATGCGCATAATTGGAGGCGACTGGAAAGGTCGCATCATTAAAGTAGACAAGTCGTTTACAGGAAGACCTACGACAGATTTCGCGAAAGAAGCGTTGTTCAATTTGTTACAGCATTTGGTAGAATGGGACGAAGTTTCGCTCATGTGGGATTTGTTTGCAGGAACAGGGGCAATTAGTTTGGAAGCCGCTTCGCGCGGGGTTCAGCGTGTAATCGCAGTGGAAAGCAGCCCGAAGCATTCAAGGCATTTGCAACAAGTGAAGCGTGACTTTCAAGCCGATGGAATGGATATATTCACAGCGGATGTCCGCACTTTTCTTGGAAGACAAACCGACTTACCGCAAGTTGTATTCGCTGATCCACCTTACGATTTACCTTGGTTGAAGGAGTTGCCTTCGTTAATTTTCGAAAAGAAAACGGAACAGTTTCAACTCTTGATAATTGAACACGGGAAAGACATAAAATTCGAAGACAGTCCGTATTTTTGGCAAGCACGCAGTTACGGACATGTGCATTTTTCATTTTTCAAAATAGAAAATAAATGAAACGCATAGCAGTATTTCCAGGATCTTTTGATCCGATTACTACAGGACATGAAGACATTGTGCTTCGGGGCGCAGCGTTATTCGATGAAGTAGTTGTAGCCATTGGTGTGAATACCACAAAGAATTATTTATTTTCT
>CAMDFE010000207.1 GCA_945897395.1 Chryseobacterium gleum
CAGAAGACAAATTGACAAGGCAAACACGTGCAGCTGGTGCACGCCGCTAAGATTGCATTCAATAAGAACCTTATCAACGGTCAACGATTGTTGGGAAATGTCCATTTGAACTTTGATGGAACTGATTTCTATTGCGATTCGGCATACAAATTCAGCAATGGAAATTTTCAAGCTTTCGGAAACATTCGCGTGAACAAACCAAGTGAGTATTCTATTTCGGGAAAAAAATTATTCTTTACCGATGCCACGCAATCCGCAACGCTCAACGAAAATTGTGTTTTCTCTGATGGCGCAATGACGCTTACTGCTCCAAACATGTCCTACAACATGAAGTCTGAGGTAGCTACTTACAATGGCGGGGGCAAAGTCGTTTCAAGCAAAAACAACAACGAACTGGTTTCTCAAACCGGACGCTACCACAGCCCGTCGAACAACTTCACATTTAGAAGAAAAGTAACGGTAAAAAACAAAGACTACACTGTTGTTTCAGACACCATGCTATACAATACCGTTTCTGAGATTTCATATTTCTATGGACCCACAACCATTACAGGAAAAGATGTGGAAATTAAATGCGAGAACGGCTACTTCAATTCGAAAACAGAGACATGCAGCTTCAAGAAAAATGCTCGGGTAAAATCGAAAGAACAAACCCTGTTTGGCGATAGTATTTACTATGATGGAAAAGCGAAGTGGGGCGAGGCTTTTCAGAATGTGATTATCGTTGACAACAATTCCGATTTAACCATTCGAGGAAACTACGGAAGACACGAAGAGTTAAATGAAATTTCATGGGTAACTGGAAAAAGTATTCTTGAAAAAATACTAGAAAATAAAGACACGCTTTTCATTGTTGCTGACACCTTATTTGCGAAAAAGACAAGCGAGAAAAACAGAGACATCAAAGCTTACCACCACGTGATTCTATTCAGCAAAGATTTGCAAGGGAAATGTGACTCACTTTCGCTTTCAGAAGGCGATTCAATTATGCGAATGTTCTTCACTCCTGTTCTGTGGAATGAAGGAAGTCAGTTAACCGGTTCTGAAATAAACTTGCATTTCAAAAACGATTCGCTCGACTTTCTATTCGTTCCGGAAAATAGTTTTATCGCCTCTGAAATTGTTCCCGGTTATTTCAATCAAATAAAAGGAAAATCTTTGCACGGACAATTCGTTGAAAACGATCTTCAAAACGTGCATATCATGGGAAACGGCCAACTCGCCTATTTCTCATCGGAAGAAAAAAACAAGCGGACAAAACTCACCGGATTGAACAGAACAGATTGCTCGAATATTCGAATTATATTACAAGAAAAAACCATTCAGAAAGTCACGCTTGAAAACGAACCGAACAGTCTCTACAACAGCATTCAAAAAGCAAAAACCTCTCAATTCAAATTGGACACTTTCATTTGGCGAAGCGCAGAAAGGCCAAAGTCAAAGGACGATCTTTTGAAATTACGCGAAGAGTGGACGCGCTGACATCTGTTCATGTACTTCCGCTTTCACAGTGCGAATAACATCTTCGTTCGACGCATTTGAAATTACTCGGTCTATTGCATTCGCAACAAATTCCATATCGCTAACTTTCAATCCACGAGTTGTAATTGCAGGTGTTCCGATGCGTATTCCACTTGTAACAAAAGGTGATTTATCGTCGAAAGGAACCATGTTTTTGTTAACTGTAATTTCAGCACTTACTAGAGCAAGTTCAGCCTCTTTTCCAGAAATATTTTTATTTCTCAGGTCTATTAGGAAGCAATGGTTATCTGTACCACCTGAAACTATTTCATATCCCTTTGCCGTTAAATGATTGGCCAATGCATTCGCATTTTCAATCACTTGCTTTCCATACATTTTGAAATTTTCGGTAAGAGCTTCATTGAAAGCCACTGCCTTTGCAGCAATCACATGTTCAAGCGGACCGCCTTGCATACCAGGAAAAACACCGCTATCAAGAACAGAAGAAAGCGAACGAATTTCACCTTTCATGGTTTTCGCTCCCAAAGGATTTGGAACATCGTTTCCAACCATAATAACTCCGCCTCTTGGTCCGCGTAATGTTTTATGTGTGGTGGAAGTAACAATATGACAATGAGGAAAAGGGTGATTCAACAAACCCGCTGCAATTAATCCCGCTGGGTGAGAGATATCTGCCATCAGAATGGCCCCCACTTCATCGGCAATAGAACGAAAAGCGGCGTAATCCCAATCTCGGCTGTAGGCGCTCGCTCCGCAAATCAACAACTTCGGTTTACATTCCAAAGCCTTCTCACGAACCTTGTTCATGTCAACACGTCCCGTTTCTTTTTCAACCCCATAAAAAAACGGACTGTAAAGTTTCCCCGAATAGTTAACCGGAGAACCGTGCGTAAGGTGTCCGCCTTGTGAAAGGTCTAAACCTAAAATGACATCTCCTGGGTTTAATATGGCGAGCATAACAGCGCTGTTCGCATTGGCACCACTGTGCGGTTGAACATTCGCCCAAGAGGCTCCAAACAATTTTTTCAAACGATCAATTGCAATCTGTTCCACTTCATCGACCACCTCGCAACCACCGTAATATCTCTTTTTCGGAAGGCCTTCTGCATATTTATTTGTAAGAACAGACCCCATGGCCTGCATTACTTCATCACTTGCGTAATTTTCAGAGGCAATAAGTTCTATTCCGTTGGTTTGACGAACTCTTTCGCGTTCGATTAAATCGAAAATAATTTGATCTTTCATAGTGCTATTGTATGGACCAAAAGTAAGTGTGTTCGAACGAAAACAAATACATAAGAACTGCAAAGCTTTTCCACCAATGCATGAACTTATTCACTTCGGTTTTATGTTTGCACTATGATTAGAAACATCGTCATTCTACTTTTCGTTTCGATTGTTCAATTTGCAAATGCGCAGATTATAGACAATCGCGAAGGAAAAGCATTTCAACAAGAAATGTTTTTCAGTCAGGAATTCCTTTGGCAAAACAAAATTTCAACCATTACCGGAGTATGCCAAATGAAACGCACCGGCAAATCCATAGAGAACCGTCCAGATATTACTGTCTACCATTTTAACGAAACAGGTCAGCTCTCGAAAATAGACGCCGTTACCAGTGTGTTGAGTATTGTTGACAGCACGCACATCGTATTTGATCGCAATGAGTTGGGATTGGTTCAGAACAGAAATGAATTGGGTAGGAACGGATATGCTACAACAGCATTTTTCTACGATCAAAAAGGGCGAGTGGAGCGAATTGACAATTCCGTTTCTGAAAACAAGAGTATAGAAAAGCTAAAATTAATCCCCGGACTTACGGTTACTGTAAACTCGGAATCATTTAAGTACAGCGAACCATCTAACTTGATACTTCGAAAAGAAAGCTTCAACAATTACGGCCTTCCCTATTCAGTGGATCTTGTTTATCGTGATTCCGCTGGATTTGTTACTCGGGAAGAAAAAGAGTTGACACTTAGCGGTAAAAGTTTCGGAAAACAATACACCTACAATGACAATGGTTGGATTGAAGAAATAGCAACCGTTGAAAGTTCATCGAACAAAGAGACCAAGCGC
>CAMDFE010000208.1 GCA_945897395.1 Chryseobacterium gleum
CGAAATCAAGAAGGACAGCAAATTGTAGCAATCTCCATGCAAGATGCTTTGAAGGGAAGTGAAATTCAAATTCAGAAAAAAGCACACGTTCAAGATCCGTATTCATTCCGTTGCATTCCGCAAGTGTTGGGTGCTTCGCATGATGCGATCTCCTATGTGCTTACCATTATAGAAAGAGAAATCAACGCAGTGACAGACAATCCAATTATTTTTCCTGAAGAAAATCAGATTATTTCTGGTGGAAATTTCCACGGACAACCGTTGGCGTTGAGCATGGATTTTTTGGCCATCGCTTTGGCGGAAGTAGCGAGTATCTCGGAAAGAAGAACATACAAACTTATTTCAGGACAAAGAGGTTTACCTGTATTCTTAGTGAAGGATGCAGGACTGAACAGCGGCTTCATGATTCCTCAATACGCCGCCGCGTCTATCGTGAGTCAGAACAAACAATTGTGTACGCCTTCAAGTGTAGATACCATTGATAGCAGCAACGGTCAAGAAGATCACGTGAGCATGGGCGCGAACGGCGCAACAAAGTGTTTTCAAGTCGTGAAAAATTTACAGTCAGTTCTAGCCATTGAGTGGTTGAACGCTGCTCAGGGATTGGATTTCAGACGTCCACTTAAATCTTCGAAAGTAGTGGAAGACATGCACGATCAATTAAGAGCGGTTGTTTCTCACTACGTTCAAGATCGTTTTCAGCATGCAGACATGCAGAAGGCTTTCGAGTTGTTGGAACTGAATTAGTGTTTCACTAAAAACAAGCGATTCACTCGGGAATTGCCCTGTGTTAATTGAAGGATATAACTTCCCGCACTCCATTCAGAAACATTTATTTGTTGCATTCTTTGTGGATTGCTCATGGTAAAAATGCGCTCTCCTGTTGAATTCAAAATATCTAAACGTTCGAAAGTTTGAGTCGTTGAAACATTAAGAGTTTCATTTGCCGGTTGAGGAAATAACTCAAATTGGAAATCATAATCTTCAACCGAAGTAAGTGTTGTGAAATTTTCAGTCTGAATGGCGCAACCGTTCACATCTGTAATAATGCAATAGCTAGTGGTGAGTTCAGGAATGCCTGTGTCTTCATTCGTGTCTCCATGAAGCCAATTCCATTGATAGGGTGGTGTTCCACCGGTAGTAGTCATCTGAACTTCACCAACACCGAGTCCGCCTTCAACAAAGAGTTCAACGGAATAGTCTAACGAATCAGGCTCTTCAATAGTGATTGTTTCAGAGAATTCACATCCGTTAAAATCAGTTATTGTTGAAGTGTAATTTCCAGCAAGTAAATAGATTGCGCTGCTTTCAGTCAAAAATAAATCATGGCTCCAAGTGTAGGTGTATGGAGCTGTTCCACCTTGGGGATTGTTAAATATCCATCCGTCTAAATTTCCTGCGCAAGAAACGTTTTGAATATCCGGAGCATTGGTAATTGCTGTAGGTTCGAAGATTGTATCTGTCACTAGGAATGAACATCCATTCGAGTCATAAACGTCAGCGGTGTATATGCCTGCGCAGATGTTGGAGAGATTATTACCTCCAACAGAACCATCACTCCAATATATAATGTAAGGCCCCGTGCCTGAAATTATATTAAGATTTATACTTCCGTCACAAAGTCCGAAACAAGAAACATCTGTCGAAGTAGATTCGATGGTAAGCGGCGTGAATGTATTTAATACTGCAGGAAGGGTTGCTGAATTTCCTGCGAAATCTGTGACTAATGCAGAGTAGGAGCCTGGTCCACCTTGAATGCTTGTTCCGGTTGATCCGTCTTGCCAAACAACGGTGTACGGAGCTTGTCCACCTGAAATAGTCAATGTAATAGTTCCAATACCGTTGTTCGTGCAGGCAGGTTGAACAATATCGTTGCTCACTTGTACCGCGGGATACAAGGTTAACGAAGTATTTGCGGTCGCATCTCCAGCTGTTGAGCCACTTCCGTTCACAACATTTCCGCTTGCGAAAAATGTTACTGGCTCATTTAAATTAGCTGGCGCGGTCCAACTGAATTGGAAAAGATTATTTGAAGTGACACCGTTATGCTCGAGGTATGTTCTGCCTGTGAAGGCGTTTACAACGGTAATTGTTTTTTGCTTAACGTTTGAAGCAAGGCTGCTATAGCCGTTAATTGGCGAGCTGTCCGCGTCAGTTAATGCAGTGAATTGAAAACCATAACCGAAAGGATTTCCCAGGGCATTGTTCACGGTAACTTTTACGGTGTACGTATTTCCAGGAAAGAATTGAGTCGTTGGCACCGTTGCACCTTGAGCAAACATCTGAACGGTAACAGACGCATTGTAATTTCCTCCGCTGTGGCATTGTCCGCATGTATTCTCTCCGGGAGCTCCTGTGTTTCCTGAATTTGCGACTGTTGCTCTGCCATTACTGTTCGAAGCGAAAATGAAATAACCTATTGCACAAACAAATAGAATTTGGATCCAACGTAAACGGTTCATGGGAATTTTTTTGTTAAGATAAGGAAAATTGTAATGAATAATTACTTCCCGCTCCCTTTTAACACAATCACAACGGTATAAAAGAGAATCTTAATATCCATGGCTAAAGACATGTTTTCGAGGTACAATAAATCGTAACGAAGACGCTGAACCATTTCCTCAACGTTTTCTGCGTAGCCGTATTTCACTTGTCCCCACGAGGTAATACCCGGACGAATGCGGTGAAGCTTTTGGTAGTGCGGATTTATTTTCGAAATCTGATCAATATAAAACTGACGTTCTGGTCTCGGACCAACAAGTGCCATATCTCCAGCTAGTACATTCCAAAATTGAGGTAATTCATCGAAGCGGGTTTTCCGAAGGAATTTGCCAAATTTTGTAATGCGAGAATCATGCGTTGAACTCAATTGCGGACCTAATTTTTCCGCATCGGTGCACATGCTTCGGAATTTAATAATCTGAAAAGGAACTCCATTTCTTCCAATTCTTTCTTGAAAAAAGAAGATGGATCCGCGTGAGGTAGATTTCACTAAGGCAGAGATAATAAGCAGAAGAGGTGATAAAATAACGAGAGCGATAGCACTAAAAACAATGTCTAAAATTCGTTTAATGCTGAATTGCCAACTTGGCATAAGCAAGGTGTTCAAACGAATAAGAGGCACACCAAAAATGCTCGTCATCTTTACGTTTCCGGACAATATATCGAAGGTGTCTGGAATTATATTGATTCGAACGTTGTAGTTTTCAAGCAGTGCTAGAATATTTTCTAGCTCTTTGTGATCGCCGCTTTCAATGGATAAAATAACTTCTTCAATGTGATGTTCTTCGATAATAGCAGGTAAGCTTGGATATTTTCCGAAAAGGGGCAAGCTCGCAGAAAGTTGCTCGTCGGCACCATTAATTTTCAGATATCCTTTAAATTGAAATCCAGGAGATTTCTTCAATGCACTTATTTCATCATACAATTGCATCGCGCGGGTATTTCCACCGACAATAACCGTTGGGAACCCCCATTGTCTTGATTGAATTTTTTTAACGGTGCGTGAGGTTATTATTACTCTCAGAAGAAGAGTTAGTCCTAAGTGGGCAAG
>CAMDFE010000209.1 GCA_945897395.1 Chryseobacterium gleum
CCGGAATTTCTTCCAAAAGGAAGTTCGCCATAACCTTTATATCTGGACGACGTTTTTCTATTTGTTGAATTAATGCCAACCCATCAATGGCTCCAAATGGATGATTGCATACGATGACACACCCTCCTTCTGCCGGAATATTCTCCAACTCCTGATCGTTGAGTTGAATCGTAATTTGAAGCTCTTGAAAAAACGATTCGATGAAAGCCGTTCCCTTATTCGCACGAATACGATCGTACAAATCATTTATTTTATTCAACTTTGTTACAGAACTCAGTAAAGTCAATAATGGATTATTTTCATTCAATCCCATTGCCTTCGCTAATGCCTCTTTTGGAACCAATTTTTTCATATCCGAATAAAGGTTACTTAAGTTACTTCTATGTTTAGGTAAAGTTAACTTTTTAAGAGTAAAAGTAAAAGTCGAGTTTCGAACAACAAAAACTGCCTTTACTGCTATATTTGATTATGCTCAAACAATTCCCCTTCACTCCTATTCTCGGTTGGTCTGTCAGTAGATTCGATACGTTTTCGTATTGCAAAAGAAAATATTTCTATACCTATTATGGGAAATCTGATCGAGAATTTCCATTTGCTAAAATCAGTCAATTAAAAGCGCTCACCTCTGAAGCCCTAACCATTGGGAGCCTTGCGCACGATGTGATTGAAGCCATTCTCAAGCGACTTCAAAAATCGACTGATGTCATTGACGAAACTCGAATGAGAGGCTTCGTGAAAGCACAAGTGCAGAAGTACATGCTCGATAAAGTATTTTCAGAAGTTTATTACAAGGAAAAAGAGTCCATCGATGAAAATTACATTACGGAAAGCGTCTTCAACGCCGTTATGATTTTCTTGAATTCAGAGCGATTTGAATGGGTGAAACAACTTCCAGAATCTTCAAAGAAACAATGGATTATCGAACCCGGTGGATATGGGGAAACACGCATTCAAACCGATCGCGGTGAATTGAAGGCTTATTGTAAAGTAGACTTCATGCTTCCCGACGGGAAAGACATTTACATTCTCGATTGGAAGACCGGCAAAGCCGATGAGTACAAACACCGCAAGCAATTGATTGGATATTCGCTATTTGCTTCTTTTCATTTCGAAAATAAATTCGATAGAATCATTCCCATTCTTGCTTACTTGAAAGGAGAATACAGTGAAGTCGTTCCGGAAATTTCTAAAGATGATATAGAAAAATTCAAAGATGACATGTATGCCGAAACACGAGCCATGCAGCAATTGAATCGCGATATCGAGAACAATACACCTGTAGGCAAAGACGAATTCACTCAAACCGATAGTGAGAGCAAATGCAAGTATTGCGAGTTTAGAGAATTATGTGGAAGGAATTAACCTTCCTTCAGATTACGCCTTGTAACAAACTTCCTTCGCTGCACGAACAACATCGTCAACTCCCGGAAGTGCTGCGTCTATCAATGAAGTTGCGAATGCAAACGGAGTATCTGTTTGTGTAACTCTGCGAATTGGCGCATCCAAGTAATCGAACGCATTACGCTGAACACGATAAGAAATCTCAGTAGAGATACTCGCCACTGGCCAGCTCTCTTCCAAAATAATTAAACGGTTCGTCTTCTTCACGCTGTTAATTATACAATCAATGTCAAGCGGACGAATAGTGCGCAAGTCAATCACTTCAACAGAGATTCCTTCCTTCGCTAATTCTTCAGCAGCCAACAAAGCAGTCTTCATAATCTTTCCGAAAGAAACCAACGTCAGATCTGTTCCTTCGCGCTTAATATCTGCCACTCCAATTGGAATAATGTACTCTCCTTCGGGAATCATTCCTTTGTCGCCATACATCCTCTCAGATTCCATGAATACAACAGGATCGTTATCGCGAATAGCAGCCTTCAACAAACCTTTCGCATCATATGGATTCGACGGAGTGATTACTTTCAAACCAGGTACGTGCGCGTACATAGATTCAAAGCTTTGGCTGTGTGTTGCACCCAATTGTCCGGCTGTTCCATTTGGACCGCGGAATACGATTGGAACATTGTACTGTCCACCGCTCATCTGCAACATCTTCGCCGCCGAGTTAATGATTTGGTCAGCCGCAAGAATCGCAAAGTTCCAAGTCATGAATTCAACAATCGGACGAAGTCCATTCATTGCAGCACCTACCGCAATACCCGAAAAACCTAATTCAGCAATAGGTGTATCTATTACACGCTTTGCACCGAACTCATCGAGCATTCCCTTCGAAGCTTTGTAAGCTCCGTTGTACTCTGCTACTTCTTCCCCCAATAAAAACACAGTTTCATCTCTGCGCATTTCTTCTGACATGGCCTCACAAATGGCCTCACGGAATTGAATTTCTCTCATGGTTCGTTTTATTACGATTGCGAATTTAACTATAAATGTTGTCTACAAAAACATTAGTGTACTTTTTACACTAACTCACCAATTTCTCGCTTGCAGGCGCAAACGGGTCAATAAAATAAAAAATGCGCTTACCCCTACAAAGTAGAGAACATCGCGCGAGTCAATTAATCCAATGCTCATGCCTGAGTAATGGTCTTCCATTCCCAAACGAATAATGAATCGATCCAATGACCCAAATAGGTTGAATGTTCCCAACGACTGAAATCCTGAATACATGACAAAGCTTATGAGCGCTGCAATTAAGAAGGCTACAATCTGATTCTTCGTTAAGCTTGAAGCAAAAATTCCTATGCTCACATAAACGCTCGCCAGGAAGATTAATCCGAGATAAGATCCCCACGTTGCACCTACGTCAATGTTTCCAACCGGATTTCCCAATAGATAAATTGAAAGGAAATAAACCAAAGTTGGAAAAATAGCAATCACCACAACCAACAATCCAGCAAGGTATTTCGCCAAAATAATTTGAAGATCCGTGATTGGTTTAGTCATTAACAACTCAAGCGTTCCTTCCTTCTGCTCCTCTGCCAAAGATCGCATGGTTATAGCTGGAATAAGAAACAAGAATACCCAAGGAGCTATGTAAAAAAGGGTATCTAATGTGGCGTACTCAGCTTCCATGACATTCATAGCACCAGGAAAAACCCACATGAACAAGGACGTCACAATCAAAAACACCGCAATAACAATGTATCCGATTAAGGATGTCAAAAACGAGCGAATTTCTTTTCTAAGCAGTGCGATCATAGTCTTATAATTCTTGCATTTCAACTAGGGTCTTGTACAACCCTTCTTGCGAAATTAGTTCTTTGTGTGTTCCCCGCTGCACAATTTCTCCAGCTTGCATGACCAAAATTAAATCGGCTTGCTGAATGGTACTTAATCGGTGAGCGATCACCAGCGCCGTGCGATTCTTCATCATTTTCGAAATGGCATCTTGCACGTACTTCTCGCTCTGCGTATCCAACGCCGAAGTAGCCTCGTCTAAAATCAAAATAGACGGATTCTTATAAATGGCTCGTGCAATAGACAAACGCTGTCTTTGTCCACCCGACAAACGCATTCCTCCATCTCCAATATTCGTTTCGAATTTGTTTTCCAATTCTTCGATGAACTCCAACGAATTTGAAACACGTGC
>CAMDFE010000210.1 GCA_945897395.1 Chryseobacterium gleum
AAGAAGTGGAAATTCGTTCTGTATTAACCTGCGAAAGCAAACGTGGTGTTTGTGCGAAGTGTTACGGTCGTGACCTTGCCTCTGCTCGTTTGGTTCAAGAAGGATTGGCTGTTGGAGTTATTGCTGCACAGTCTATTGGTGAGCCGGGTACACAGTTGACTCTTCGTACGTTCCACACGGGTGGTGCTGCGTCTGGTTCGGCTATTGATTCTGACTTGAAAGCGAAATACCCTGGTATCGTTGAAATCGAAGATCTTCGTACAGTTGAAAGAAAAGAAAACAATGTTACAGTTACTGTAGTTGTTGCTCGTTCTGCTGAATTGAAAATTAACGACGAGAAAACAGGAATCACCATGGCTACAATGAATCTTCCTTACGGTTCGGTTCTGCTTGTAAACACTGGAGATATTGTTAAGAAGAATGATGTGATTTGTGAATTCGATCCGTTCAACAGTGTAATCATCACTGAAGAAGATGGAACAATTAACTTCGACGCAATTGAAGAAGGAATTACCTTCAAAACTGAAGTCGATGAGCAAACCGGATTCTCTGAGAAAATTATTATTGAGACAAAAGACAAGAAGAAAAACCCAAGCATCGAAGTCGTTCGCGGCAAAGAAGTGGTTAAGGTATATTCGCTTCCAGTAGGTGCTCACTTGAACACTGAAAACAAGACGAAAATTACCAAGGGTAGTATTCTTGCGAAAATCCCTCGTATGGCGGGTCGTGGTGGTGACATCACCGGTGGTCTTCCACGTGTTACCGAATTGTTCGAAGCGCGTAACCCATCTAACCCTGCAAACGTTGCGGAAATCGACGGTATCGTTGAATACGGAAAAATCAAACGCGGTAACCGCGAGATTATCCTTCGCTCACGTACTGGTGAAGAGAAGAAATATTTGATCAACCTTGCTAAGCACATCTTGGTGCAAGACGGTGACTTTGTTCGTGCAGGTATGCAATTGTCTGATGGTGCTATCTCTCCTGGAGATATCCTAGACATTCAAGGACCAACTGCAGTTCAAGAATACTTGGTGAATGAAATTCAAGAGGTATACCGTTTACAAGGTGTGAAAATCAATGACAAGCATTTCGAAGTTATTGTTCGTCAAATGATGCGCAAAGTCGAAATTCTAGATGCAGGCGATACACGTTTCTTACAAGGAAGCACTGTAGATAAGGCTGAGTTCATTGATGAAAATGATTTGTTATTCGACAAAGTAGTTGTTACTGAACCGGGAGATTCTGAGAAATTCTTAGCAGGTCAGGTTATTTCTGCATTGCAATTCAGAACTGAAAACTCTGAGTTGAAGCGTAAAGACCGTACTGTTATGGAATCTCGTGAAGCCATTACAGCTACCGCTCGTCCTATTCTTCAAGGTATCACAAGAGCATCGTTGCAAACAGATTCATGGATCTCTGCAGCGTCGTTCCAAGAGACTACGAAAGTATTGAACGAAGCAGCTGTACAAGGAAAAACAGACTTCTTGAACGGATTGAAAGAAAACGTAATCGTTGGTCACCCAATACCTGCGGGTACAGGTGGACGTCGATTCCAAAAAATGTTAGTAGGCAACAGCGAGGACTTAGTCAACATTATGGCGAAGCGCGGTGCAAATGCCCCAGTAGAAGAAGCATAACACCTTCCCTACCTCACAACTTAAAAGAGCCGCAACTGCGGCTCTTTTTTATTTGGCTCATATCCATCGAGCAATTCATTGCATAAAAAAAAGGTCGACCATCGGTCGACCCTTCCACATAAAATAAAATCTTATGTATTACTTTACAAAAGTCGTTTGACGAACAGCACCTGCGTTCGATACACTGCGAACAATGTACATTCCAGCAGAAAGTGACTGTGTGTTCAACTCAACTTGCTGAGCGCCTGCAGACACGTTGTAACGCTCTGTAGAAATGATTTGTCCTTGCGCATTGAAGATATCCAATCTACCTTGCTCAGTTGCAGTAGCGTTCCATTGAATAGTTGCTGATTCAGAAACTGGATTTGGGAAAATCATGAAATCATTTGCTGAAGAAATTTCAGCAACTGCATTTGGATTTGGCATTGTTCCCACCACATTCAAGGTGAACCCTTGCGAATTAATACCACCTGGTGTAGTCGTTCCGTCGCCGTTCACCGTAAAGGTCAAGCAGTCAGTTGCAGTGCAACCATCCGGAAAAACCACAGTAACACAAACGGTGTAGGTGCCAATCTCTGTATATTGCCAAGTTGGGAACATTGTCGCTGCTGTATTTCCATCACCAAAACTCCAAATGTATGTTCCCATAGCGCTGTTTGCTCCAGGCAAATAAATTACCACGTTAAATGGATCTGAAATCAAAGAATCCGCACCCAAAATGATATCAGTTGTGCAACCACCTGTTGAACATCCTTCGTCTACAATACCGTCGCAGTTGTTATCCATGCCATCACAAACTTCTGTAGCGCTCGCATTAATACTAGCGTCGTTATCGTTACAATCTACAGAACTATTGAATCCGTCTCCGTCATAGTCTACAACTCCGCCCCCATTGCCCATGTCAATGTTGAAAGTCGTTACCGCACCTAGAACCATCGGACCTGAAGCGCAATTGGTAATTCCATTGCAATCTGTTGCACAAACTGTGACAACATAATTTGTAGCAAATGTGTTTAAACTTATAGTACCCGTGTACGAGCTACCTGCTGGATCAGCGGCGAAAAGTTGAAACGTTCCACCAACGCCTGTTAAAGAATCGGCATAGGTTCCGGTGATCGTTACCGCGCAATCGGCATTTGTAACAACAACTGTGATAGGAAAACCCTGAGAAAACATTTTTCCCGAGAAGGCAAACAACGATAAAACTAAAATAAGTCGAAGTGATTTCATAGTTAATAATTTGAAACGAAAATAAGACATAATCACTTGTAATTTCGCAGTGTAATTTCTTCAACCTATGATTTCCAAAACAACTTCATTTCACACATTCCTTTTGGCTTTCGTTGTAATGTCGATAGCATCGTGTAAAATAACGGCACCTCTTCCCGAAATGACCGCTATTGAAATTCCAGTTGGACCAGCTCCCACTGTTTCTCACATCAACATTCCCATAAACATTTCCATTGATCCTATTTTGAAATTCGCGAATGAATCCTCTTCCCCTATCATTCGAAATCCTGAGTGGCCGAACCTCACCTCCTTCGGAGCGTGCGACGGACCGCAAGCGAAGTACGATGTGTTTCGTGAAGACTTAAACGGTTATGTTGTTGGAAATAAATTCGTGGTAGGAACCAAGGCCTGGTATGGCATTGAAGGAAACTATTGTACCAACTGCGTCTGGGAAACATGTGTGCATCCGCGTATTCCATTTTCTTGTGGAAGCGGAAAGGAAACCAAACGTCGCGTTGAAATTGAATTTTCAACAAGCCTTTCCATGAATGAAAACTATCAACTTGTCACTTCCACTTCTTTATCGAAATTAAATCCAATGGATCCGTGTGAGCTTACCTTTCTGAAGTTAGACATGACCGGTGAAATTATGAAGGCCATGCAACCTGCCCTGCTCGACGT
>CAMDFE010000211.1 GCA_945897395.1 Chryseobacterium gleum
AAACTACCTTCACAGCAGGTACTTCACTCCACATGCTTGTATTCAAACACGCCCAATGATTGGCATCTAACGCGACGCGTTTTTCCAACTGAGCTTTGCACACTTCACAAACTAAAATGCTTTCGTCTTCATTCCCGTCTGAATGCGGAGGAACTTCGTAAACCGATAAACTTTCCTTCGATTCGCACAATTCACAACTTCCGTTGCCACGCGCATGTAGCTTTTGTTCTGTTGTCATTTCTTTAGTTAGTCAATATTTCTTTCAATGAAGTCTATAAAACTATGAATGACTTTAATGTGAATTTCTTGAATGCGATCTGCGTATCCCATCCAGGGGACACGTACTTCGAAATCGCACAGCGGAGCCAGTTTACCGCCGTCTTTTCCCGTTAGGGCTATAACTTTCATTCCCTTCGCTTTAGCGGCTTCAGCGGCCTTAATGACATTCGCAGAATTTCCGCTGGTTGAAATAGCCAACAACACATCGCCTTCATTCCCTATGGCTTCCACCATGCGTGAAAAAACGAAATCGTATCCGTAATCATTTCCCACACACGACATGTGCGAAGGATCAGAGATACTCATGGCTGCAATAGCCGGACGGTTGTCGCGGTATCTTCCGGAAAGCTCTTCAGCGAAATGCATGGCATCGCACATGCTTCCACCGTTACCACAAGACATAATCTTCTTACCCAATTTCAATTGGGAAGACATGCATTGCGCGCTGTTGTTTACGGAAGTTAAAAAGTCAGGCGAAGCCAACAATTGCGAAAGCAAATGATGCGCTTCTTCAAAATGTTTCTGAACGATCATGCTGCGAATTTACAGCAATCATTGCATAGGTATGTATTTGAAATCGCGAATCACCACTTCGTGCGTCAATCCGTTGTTTGGACCAATGGCAGAAAACGGCAATGTCCAGAAATTCATGCGACAATTCGTTGTTGCACCCGGAGCAGGAATAACAATAGGTTGAGACGTTTGATTGCCGTCTTGCTTCACCCGTGGAGGGTTGTTCAAGTTGAACGACCATGTAGCAATTGGCGTGGCATTCTCGTAGTCATCACCCGCATAACTGTACCACGTGATCAACGTGTCTGTCCAGTTGAACAAATGCGTGGTAACACCTTTCAAAACATCTGGATCAATTAAGCGTTCACGAGTTCTTTCAGGATAGAACGTTCCGAAGCTAACCGGCTGAACAGAAAAAGTAGTTGGCTCTTCAGCAGTAGCATCTCCCCACTTCGAAAACTCAATGTCAACTTCGCTGTTCCCGTCTGTAAGAAGCGTATTATTATCCCAAGTAAACAATCCGAAAACAACGTTTTCAGAAAACGACATTGGATCGGCTTGAATGGTAAAAATGTACGTGCCATACCCCAAGCTATCTTGTCCAATCACCTCTGAAGAATACCACGTATCGTTGTGCTTCGCAATAGTTAAGTGCAAGTATCCATTTTCGTCAACCCATACATCGTCGTACAAGCTCGAAAAATTGTTCGGTCCAGGACCTACAGGCGTGTTGCTGTATTTAATGTCCCACTTACGTCCTGCGAAGTCTACAACATCGCCCTGACGACCCAATACATCTTCCGGATTAGACTGCTTGCACGTAATCAACGTTACTGAAGCAAGCACTAAAAACAACAAATATCTTTTCATCTTATTCAATAATTAATCTTTTTGTCAATGAACCAATGTGAAACTGAAATGCGCCCGATTCAAAGATTGGTTTCGCATCTTTTCCAATAAACTCTAAATTCGATTTCGATAATGTAAACTCTACTGTAAGTCGCTGTTTCGCGGCGAGTTCAACTTTCTTGAAAGTCTTCAGTTTTTTCACTGCTGGAGTGACGGAAGCGACTTCATCTGTTACAAAAACCAACACACTTTCTTTAACCGAACGATCGCTCGGGTTTACAACATCTACGCGAATGAATATCTCTCCACCCATTGCTTCGGTTTCATAACTCACCTGCAAATTCTCGTATTGCACATTGGAATACGACAATCCATAACCGAACTCCCACTGCGGCTGAAAGGCCTTGTTGCCAAAATCTTTGTCGAAAGTCTCGGTGAACTTGTGATCGTAAGTTGAAGTGCCAACTTGGAATTTCGGATACGTGAACGGAAGCTTTCCACTCGGATTAACATCGCCATATAAAATATTCGCCAACGCGTCTCCTCCGAAATCGCCCGGCTGATAAGCCATCACAACAGCAGAACATCCGTCAACAATATCTCGAACAATCCGCGGTCTATTTTCAACCAACACCAACACAACAGGTTTCATTGTAGACTGAAGCATCTTAACATACTCTTGCTGCGCCTTCGGAAGTTCTAAATCGTAAATGTTTCCGGGTAATTCTGTGCTAGGTAATTCTCCCACACACACCACAATAACATCAGCACTCATCGCCATCTCCAACGGATTACCATTCATTTTGTTCATGGTCTCTAAACCACAAACTTCATTGAACGCTACATTCTTATTCTTACTTAGAAGTGCTTCATAAATTGTGTTCTTCGTAGCATCGTCGAATTGCGCATCGGTTCCCTGCCATGTGCGCGTCCAAGCGCCATTCAACAAGGTCATTGAATTCGCAGCGGGACCTGTTACAAAAATCTTCGCGTCTTTCTTCAAAGGAAGAATGTTATTCTTGTTTTCAAGAAGTGTAATGCTTTCTTCTGCCGTGTGCAATGCTGCTGCCATGTGTTTCTCTGAAGCAAATTCAGGAAACGCTGCAATGCTTGGCGGCATGGCGTTCTGAAACAACCCCAATTTCTCTTTTGTCTCTAAAATCCTTCTAACACTTATGTTCAATCGCTCTTCAGAAATTCTTCCTTCCTTCACCAATTCAATTAAATATTTTGTGAAGTCGTAATCGTTCGGAACCATGCACATGTCTATTCCAGCCATAACAGCCAGGTATGTTGCTTCCTTCAAATCAACAGCCACGCGGTGATTCTTCACCAACTTAATAATGTCTTCCCAGTCGGTAACTGCAAGGCCTTTGAAGCC
This sequence comes from Chryseobacterium gleum, assembly GCA_945897395.1. GTDB lineage: Bacteria > Bacteroidota > Bacteroidia > Flavobacteriales_D > Sanyastnellaceae > CAIZGX01. Next base: position 3,023 of record CAMDFE010000211.1, read on the forward strand.
CATTTCCGTGCGCAACAAATCGATTAAGATTTTCGGATTCGCGTGAACAGGAATTCCGTTAATTTCTCCGCTGTTAATCATGACAGTTAATGCACCCGCATCAATTGCCGCCTGAAAAGACGGACGATAAATTTCGCGCAATTCAATGTCGGAAATAATTGCAGGTGTGCGATCGAATCCGGTTCGTGTTCCGCTGTAACCCAAGAAGTGCTTCATGCATGCCGCCACGTGAACGTTGTCTACTGAAGAACCGTTTCCACCTTGATAACCTCGAACAAGCGCGCTTCCGAATACACTGCACACATAAGGATCTTCACCGAACGTTTCGAAAAAACGTGACCAGTTTTTGTTTCTTCCAACATCCAATACCGGAGAGAAATTCCATGGAATACCTGCAGCGCGCGTCTCATAGGCAGTAATTCTTCCTCCCTCTTCCGTTAAACTCGGATTGAAGGTTGCGGCTTGCGCTAACTGTTGCGGAACTAAGGTTGAACCCGTAACGTAATTCGCTCCGTGAATAGCA
>CAMDFE010000212.1 GCA_945897395.1 Chryseobacterium gleum
AAAACAAGGGGAATGGAATTCCCAATTCAATGGCTAATTCAACGAGTAAGGAACGCTGGATCTTAGTTGCCTTGGCAGCCATTCAGTTTACGAATATTGTGGACTTCATGATTATGATGCCTATGGGTGATATCTTGAAGCGCGACTTGGGTGTGGGTCCAACAGGATTCGGTTGGCTCGTGAGTTCCTACGGTTTGGCGGCAGGATTAACGGCATTCTTAGGTGTGTTTTATCTCGATAATCTTCCACGAAAAAAAGCATTACTCCTCGCATACTTGGGATTCATGCTCGGAACCCTCAGCAGCGCGTTGGTTCCAACTACCGATAACAACGAATTGAATTATTACTTGTTTGTTGGAACACGCATTTTAACTGGAATTACGGGTGGTTTGTTAGGTGGATTGGTAATGTCAATTGTAGCGGATGTTATACCCATGGAACGAAGGGGAAAGGCTATGGCGGCCATTACGCTTGCTTTTTCGTTGGCCTCTATTTTGGGAGTCCCTATGGCGTTAACCATGGTCGATTTTTTTGATGGAAATTGGCATGTGCCTTTTTATATGGTGAGCGCACTCAGTCTTCCTTTTTGGTTCATGGCGTGGAAGACACTTCCGCCGTTGCGCGATCACTTGGATCGAAGAACGCACAAGTTCGAACCCATGGAAACCTTCAAGGCTTCGTTCTCGAATGTGGCGCAGCGAAACGCATTGCTGTTTACAGTCTTGTTGGTGCTCGGACAGTTCACCATTATTTCCTTCCTAACACCTTACATGATTAGTAATGTGAAGTTGGAACAGCACGAAGTGAAGTACATTTATTTGGTTGGCGGATTCTGCACGGTGATCAGTAGTATTTTAATTGGAAGGGCAGTCGATAAAATTGGAAGGTTTAAGGTGTTCGGATTCTTCGCCTTGCTTTCGCTCATTCCAATTTTCATCAACACAAATCTTCCGGAAACAGATTTGTGGGTTGTTTTAACCATTGCCGGATTTTTCTTTGTGATGGTGACAGGAAGGATGATTCCTGCGAACACCATTGTAAGCGGTGTGGTGAATCCCAAGCACAGAGGCGGTTTCATGAGTTTGAATTCTGCAGCTCAAAGCACAGCATCTGGCATAAGCGCTGCTTTAGCTGGGAGTATTATTACCCAAGCCAACGCCAATGCGCCTCTAGAGAACTATCACGTTGTTGGATACGTGGCCATGTGCTTCACCCTTATGGCCTTCTTCATTATGCTTCGTTTGAAAAACTTGGCGAAGAAAGTGGAAGAAAACAATTAAATTCGCAAGACTATGAGAGCCATTGAAACCATTCCACATTCGCGCATGCGCATTGTTGTTCATTCTTGGAACGGCAAGTGGATTGTCGAGTTTGAAGCAGCGTCATACAAGCAAGCCATTAAGATTGATCAAGAGGCTGTTAAAACCATTGAGGCGGTAAGATTATTATTAAACGATGAATTTCTAACCGAAATTGAAAATCAATTTCAAAATTTACATAAAGCATGGAGCATCAACTTTCAGAAAACCAACCCGTGAAAAAGCCATTCGCTTTTAATTTAATTCTTGTTATTCTTTTCGCAGGAACCTTCGTGGCTATGTTGATCATGTGGAACAAGTTGAATTCAGTTATGGAACTTTCTGAAAAATCGAAAGTCATAGACACAATAAGTCCTGGTCAGATGAAAGTTGCTTATGTGAATTTAGATTCGTTAAATGTTCAATATTTATTCATTACAGAAAAATCTGCTGAGCTAGAGAAAAGCGCGACTGCGGCAGAATCAAAGGTCAAGTCGGAAGCTTCAAAACGTCAGAAAGAAGTGGATGAATTGGTGGCGTATGCTCAAAAAGGAAATCTTCCAGCCGATGAACAAGCTACGGTTCAAAATAGATTGGGTCAGTTGCAAAACGAGTTGGCTCAAATTCAACAGCAAGAAGAGCAAATTCTAATGCAGAATGAATCGGCCATGCAAGAAGATTTAAGAAAGAAATTAGAGGTGTTTACTTCGAATTACGCCAAGGCAAACGGCTGGGATTACATCTTTTCATACCAAACAGCCGCTCCGCTTATTTTGTTTGCAAATCCGATATACGATTTAACAAATGAAATTGTGAAAGGATTGAACGCTGAATACGAAACTGAAAAGCAAAGCAAGTAATGACCATAGCTGAACGTAAATACGCCGAGAACATAGCCGAGTATATTATTTACATGTGGCAGATGCAAGACTTGCTTCGTGCTGTGAATATGGATGTTGAATCGCTCGACAGCTTCTTGCGTTCGTTCCTTCCAACCGAAGAAAAAATTCAGGAAGAAAAAACATGGTTCGTAGGATTAGCCAAAAGTATGAAGCGCAGTAACGCTGAAGAGAAAGGCAATGTAGAAGAAGTGCAAGAGGTTCTTTCAGAATTGAACTTGCTTCACACGACTTTGAATACCCTTCTTCGCGACGATGAATACATAGCTGCAAACGAGCGAGCTAAAGAAAATCTAGATGCCTATCGCGAGCGTGCAAACGGAAAGGCATTAAGTGAAGTGGAGGCCTACTTAACGGCGTTATACGGATTAATGGTTCTTCGTCTTCGTAAGCAAGAGATTTCAGAGGAAACGAAAGACGCTATGAAAACTTTTTCAGATGTCATGATTCTGCTTGCGCTTCAGTACAACAAAATGAAAAAAGGAGAGTCACTACAACATTTTAATTGAGTTAGTCGTTAGCATTTAAATTGAATATTATGAAAACCATCCTGTTTTGTTTGTTTCTGGGTTCAGCAATTTTGTTAAATGCTCAAAGTCACTCAGATTACGGTTCGGTTCAGGTTTTATCTGCTGTTACTCAGAATACTTTAGGCTACAACGTTGGTTATTACGCTAAATTCCAAAACAATTCGGAAAAGGTTGTCGACGGATTAAAATGGACGTCGAGGTTTTACGATAATTTTGGCGCGTTAAAAGGAACGCGCCAAGGTCAATGGCAGTCGGGAAACTTCACAAAACCAATTGCTATTGGAGGAACAACCCAAGACCTTGAAGGCGTTTGGGTAGAAGGTGCAACAAAGGTTTTCATTACAATGAAAATGGTTCACTATAGCGACGGTACCGCTGTTCAACGGAAGTAATTAGGATTCGAATAGAATGGTTACAGGACCGTCGTTAACGAGTTCTACTTTCATGTCGGCACCGAAGATTCCGGTTTCAACTTTAGAGATTCTCTTTTTCATTTCAGCGATGAAAAATTCATAGAGCGGAATCGCTTGTTCCGGACGAGCGGCTTCAATAAAGCTTGGACGATTTCCCTTCTTCGTGTCTGCATACAATGTGAATTGACTCACGAGCAATGCACTTCCATCTAAATCTAAAACGCTCTTGTTCATCTTTCCTTCTTCGTCGGAAAAAACGCGAAGCTTCACAATTTTTTCTAGTGTTGGAAGAACGCTTTCTTCCGTGTCGCTGGAAGAAAATCCAATGAGCAGCAAGAGCCCATGTTCTATTCTTCCAACTATTTTGGAATCTACTTTTACAGAGGCGCTCGACACGCGTTG
>CAMDFE010000213.1 GCA_945897395.1 Chryseobacterium gleum
TGCTCCCAGTTGTTCCTCCTCTGAATAAACTCCTTCTTCTACTTCCAATACACTCATAAATTCAAGCATGCCTTGAAACCCATTTTTCACAGCTACTTCAACCAAAACATGTAACTGTCCGGCTGCGGAAAAACCATTGCTCCACAGGAACTGCAGAATATCTACTTGAATGTTTTTATATTTCGAATCGAAGAGGGCTTGAACCAATTCTTCTTCTGCGTTTTTTACACGCATGGCTGAAAGCATTTCACGCGCTTCTTTCTTCATTGATTCATGATTCGAAGATGCAAGAACTTCCAACAGCGGGGAAATGGCAGATGCCTTTCCATTTATCTTCAATTGCTCAATTGCATTCAGTGCTATTGATTCATCGGAAGACATTAATTGAATGCGTAATTCAGTAGATGATAATTTTTGGCTCACTATTCGTTAGGATTAAAATGAGCGGCGAAATTAGTTCATAAAACGGAAGGATTATTTTTCAATTCGCTCACCAATAAATAAAAACTATTTGTATAATTGTGTAAAGATTCAAACTTATGAAAACCCTTCGCTCTCTTTTAGTTGCTGCAGCTCTTATAATGGGCTCTTCCGTTATGGCTCAAAACATTGTTACAAGCAATGAGGTGAACCTTACACTTTCATCAACTACAACACGTGAGCAGTTGTTTCAACTGCGCAACGACATGATTGCTCAAGGGTTAGATTTTCAGTACACCCCGCAATTCGATGCGAACAGAAACTTAATTGGTATTTCATACTCTGTCCGCGCAACTACTGGCGGATTGGTTGTTTGTCAATCGAACAGCAACGTTAACTTAACTGCTACTTCAGCTCATATTCACTTGGTGAAGCAAAACGGAAAATTCGTAGAACAGAACTAATCAGTTTTTTCAGATAAAAAAAAGGCCGCTTTTTCAAGCGGCTTTTTTATTGCTCTTCTTTTCAATACTAATTAAACTCTACTTTCCAAGCAGCTATTCCAGCAGTAAGCTCTTTCACGTATGTTCCTGTTGCGCTATATACCTTCACCTCTGAAGGTGAGGCGTAATTCGTTTGACCACACACCCAAACTTCATGAGTGGTAGGATTCACCGAAACACCGTTGGATGCTAACGTCAAGAAATCTGTAAATACATTCGATTGTATATCGAAAGATAAAACCGTTGCGTTTGAAATGTAAATTCTGTTGTTTGTCTCATCCTTCGCCATGTGCAAAGGGTGGTCTCCCAATGTACCAACATCGAATGTTGTAACGGAATTATCCACCGAATTCACTTTTTCTAAAGCTGCGGGCGTATGCCCGATTATTGTATAATTCGCATCATATTGCGTTTGCCCGCTGCACAAAGCCCACAAATAACCATTTGCGTCTACTTGAATTTCAACTGGTCTGTCGGCCACATTTACATAGGTCAGAACAGACTGAGTCGGAATATCAATTACAGCAATACGATTGTCTATATCCCATCCACCGCTGTTACACACATAAAGTCGATCAGCATAAACACACATGCCTTCAGGTCCCATTCCGACAGTTGTTGAAGCGGTAATTGTATTTGTTGAAAGGTCAATCCATTTCACACTTCCATCTAAACTACCATCTGTAACTGCGGCCATTCCGTTTCCTACATATTGAAACGAACGTGGGTAGGAGAATCCTGTAATTTCCGCCTCGACTTTAAAGGTCGTAGCGTTCATAACAATGACTTTCGACGTTGAATTCGATATTGCGTAGAACTTTCCGTTTACAATATCGAAATCTGAAATAACATCGCCCAAAGAAGTTCCATTCGCATCAGCAAATGGATTTGAAACTAGCACGCTGTTGAGTGTCCACGTAATACTTCCATTCAGATTTCCGAATGAACCTTCATTGACTACAAATGCGCCATTAGAATAGTCAACAATCGGCTCATCATCGTTATTGCATTTTTCGCAAGAAACGAGAATCATTGAGAAAAGTAAGGCAGATAAAAATTTGAATTTCATGGTTATTGTATTTTAGTGAATAAAAAATTTAATTCCGATTGAGTAGACTCTACCCGGTAACGCATATCCGCGTATCCATTGGTATTGAGTATTGGTTATATTTTGAATTTCGAATTGAAGAACGATTTGATTTTTGTTGAATTGCCAATCCTTATTCAGACTAGCGTTTAACAAATTGAAACTTGGTAATGCGTAAAAGCTACTGTTTCCTTCATCTGTGAAACGGCTCGAGACAAAGGCGTTTGAAAGCAACACCGACCAACCATCTTGAGTATATTGAAGGGAAGAACTTTGACGAAGGCGAGGGGTGTAAATAATATCGAACGCATAAGGACTCCCGCTATTCACGGCAGTCGTATGGGTAAGTTCAGCTCTGGCTGTAACATTTATTACACCTCTAAAAAACTTAGATTTCATCGAGACAACTCCTTCAATTTGATTCATTGAAACAGATTTATAATTACTTGCCATCCATATATTTTCTGGCATTGGCACCCATTGAATCCAATTGGAAACATTCCCTGTCTTTGCATTTACCTGAAATTGCAATGCCCTCTCCATTTGCAACGTAATTTCATTGTGCCACTTGAACTGAATCCACTTTGCTTGTTCCGAAAGCAATTCAGGATTTCCGCCTTGAATCCAATAGAGATCATTCGCCGAAGGCATGCGCGATTTCACGCTACCTGAAAGCGACAATTGCGAGCTCACATTTTTTATTTTATATGGAAGTTCCACTCCTACTTCACCACTTATAATCGGCTTCCGATCTGAGCGCCATTCGGGCTTCACCCAAGAAACCATTCTCAATTTTCCTTTTGCTAAATCCTGAATGTAGGAAGCCCACAACGAACCTCCCTTCCACTGAACTTGCTGAGTCCAATCGCGGTATTGAAGCGAAGTAACGCTTGCAGTAGGGTTAATTTGAACGAGCGCTCTGCGCATTTGCAACGATCCGTTTACAAAAGCGTTAACGAGACTTGTTTGAATTTGGCTTGAAGCTACATAGCTTGAATATTCTTGATTGGATAGCGTAAGAGAGACGCCCTGTTTCGACTGAAAATGCATGAACGAAAAAACACTTTTGCGTTTTCCTTCACAATAAAACGTCGATTGAAAAAGATCGTCACGCTGATTCGCATTCCAGTTGCCTACTCCGCCCATGACTGATGGCAATAATGCATAACGACTAACTGCCATGGTGTTGAAATAATGCGTTCTCTTCTTTCCTGAATAGACAAGATTGCTCTGCACACCTTGTGTCATGTTGTTGTTATTCGTTTGAGTAACCAAAGGGGCTTCCCATTGCTGAATATCTCTGTAACTGAATCTGTTTTCATTTCGTGATTGAAATGCTCGAATGCTCCATTTCCATCTATCTCGTTTTCTTGAAACAGCCATTCCGTAAAAAATATTCTGTAAGGAGTTGACTGTACTTTCAACAGAGATTTCGTTTTTTGTGGCAACACTTGATTCTAATCTAAGCGTTGCGGCTAGACCTACATTCCGCTGAAAGCCACTAAAGTTGCG
>CAMDFE010000214.1 GCA_945897395.1 Chryseobacterium gleum
TGGCGGGTGAATTGGTTCGTGTTCAAATGAATCGTCGCGAAATCAAAGACAATTATGAACTGAAACGCGTTCTTCGAAAAGCAGTACAATCAGACTTTGATATCTGGCAAGCTGCTCGTCAGTTGGAAACAGGCACTATGATCCGTTCACGCGAAATTTCGCGCGAGCAGGGTCTTCAAATGAAAATTAGCGATGTGGAATATCAGGGCGATAAAACCCGCGCGATATTTTACTACACGGCCGATGACCGTGTAGATTTCCGCGAACTCATTCGCAAGTATGCTGAAGAGTTCAAGGTGCGCATTGAAATGCGCCAGATTGGACTTCGTCTTGAAGCAGGTCGTCTTGGCGGAATCGGCTCGTGCGGAAGAGAGCTTTGCTGCTCTACTTGGTTAACCGACTTCAGGTCGGTATCTACCGGCGCAGCTCGCTATCAGCAGCTTTCATTGAACCCAGGCAAACTGGCAGGGCAATGTGGAAAGCTGAAGTGTTGTTTGAATTACGAATTGGATCAATATGTTGAAGCTGTTCGTATGCTTCCTCCAACACACGTGAAATTGAAACTCCCGAAAGGAATTGCAACGCATTTCAAAACAGATATTTTCAAGCAAGTTATTTATTATACCATCGAAGGACAGCATACCGACGGCCCGTTTGCGCTTTCTGCAGATGTGGTAAAAGACATTATTGAAAAGAACAAGCGCGGTGACGTGATAGGTGAAGTTCAAACATTTATTGAAGAGAAAGACATTGTTGAAAGTGTTGAATTTGCGGAAGTAGTTGGACAAGATAGTTTAACTCGTTTCGATAATAAAAAGCGTAAGCCTAACAACAACAACAATCGCAATCGCAACAACAAACCGGGTGGAAATTCGAACAGACCAGCTCCTGCTGCGGGAAACAATAGCAATCCACAAAGCGCTGCTGCACCAAAGCCGAAAGAAGGCAATCGTCCTCCCGGAAACGGGAACAGACCCCCTCGCTTCAAAGGCAAGCCAAACAACCCGAATCAAGGTCCGAAAGAATGATGAGAATAGTTTTTTTTTTAAGTCTAACGCTTCTTCTCAGCTCATGCGGCGATGATTTTGTTTATGAGAGTAACATGCCGGTTGAAGGCGGTGTTTGGGACAACAAAAAAGCAGCGAATTTTGAATTCGATATTCAGGACACGGTAAGTTTACACGACTTTTTTATCGATGTCCGCAACGGTGAACAATACGAATTCAGCAATCTATACGTGTTTATTGAAATGGAATTCCCAAATGGAAAATTGGCGGTTGATACGTTGGAATGTCCAATGGCCGACGCTCAAGGAAATTGGTATGGGAAATCAGGATTAGGCGATTTATACGACAATCGAATTATTTACAAAGCACGTAAGCAGTTTCCGCTTTCTGGACACTACAAAGTGTCAATCCATCAAGCCATGCGCGTGAATCCGGTTGAAGGGATTTATGATATTGGATTTCGTTTAGCGAAGTCGAAGTAGCCCCTTCGCGAAGCGACCTTGCAAAGCACCTTTCGAAGAATCTAACCCTTGGTGTTTTTCCTACTCCAAATATTGTATTTCGCAATACACCAAAACGCGCGAACACCGTCTTTCCAGCCAATCTTTTTGCCCTCTTCGTAGGTGCGGCCGTAATATGAAATTCCAACTTCGTAAATACGAATGTTAGGAACTCTTGAAAGCTTTGCGGTGATTTCCGGTTCGAAACCGAAACGCTTTTCACACAACAATAAATTCTTTGCAATGTCTGCACGAATAAGTTTGTAGCACGTTTCCATATCTGTTAAATTCAGATTGGTAAAGGCGTTGCTGGCGAAGGTTAAAAGTTTGTTTCCGATGCTGTGCCAGAAGAACAGGATACGGTGAGGATTTCCTCCCATGAAACGAGAGCCGTAAACAACGTCTGCGCCGTCTTTAAAAACAGGCTTTAACAAGTCGTTGTATTCATCAGGATCGTATTCCAAATCGGCATCTTGAACTAAGATATAATCTCCCGTTGCAATCTCAATAGCCTTGTGTAAAGCCGCGCCCTTTCCTTGATTGTAGGGCTGCGAGTAGAAGTTGAACGTTCGCTCAGGATGAGCCGCAATGTATGATTCAATGGCCTCAACAGTGTTGTCTGTAGAAGCATCGTTAACAATCACAATTTCCATTTCAATGTTGTTCATCAACTTAACGTCAGCGATTCGATCGAGAATTAAGTGAATAGTTCTTCCTTCGTTGTATGCAGGAATAAGTATAGAAAGCTTTTTAAACTGACGCATGAATTATTGTTTAATGACTTTAGGAACACGGAAGTAATACATGTCTTTTGAAGGAGCGTTTCTCAAAGCATCTGCTTGTGAAATAGGGGCCTCTACAACGTCTTCACGCAAGACATTCGTTTCTTCGGTCATAAACACGAGGGGCTCTACATTTGCAGTGTCCATCTCTTTGAGCTTGTCTACAAACGCAATCATTTCGTTTAACCCGTCAACCATGTCTTTTTCTTCGTTTTCAGAAAAAGACAGCTTGCTTAATTCAGCTAGGCGACGAACGGTGGCAACTTCAACTTTCATGTGTTTTATTCAATTCGCGTTGAATGGTTTCAAACGCTTGAGTGCGCAAAGGTAATAAATCAGATGCAGTTAACCCTGCGGTAGCAATTGGAGCATGCACCGTAACCTTTATTTTTTGGGGGAGAGAGTATTGAAAAAACTTCGCCGGGTCTAAAAGAACTTTATAGTTTGAGTGCCAGGTAATAGGAACAACGGGCTTTTGCTGTTCAATAGCAACCTTGAAAGCCCCGTTTTTAAAAGGCATTAATTTCGGAGCGTCGTCTGGAATTGTGCCCTCCGGATAAATGGCAACACTCATGTCGTTGCGCAAACTTTTCGCCACACGATCCAAGGCCACCAGTGCTGCTTTGTTTTGTCCTCTGCGAATGGGAATGTCTTGCTTTCGAAAAAACAACGAGAACAAAGGCCAACTTAACAACTCACCTTTTCCAACAAACAGAAAATCACGTCCAATGGCCTCATACATAAATACAGTGTCGAGATAACTGCTGTGATTAGACGCTATAATGAAAGATCCTTTAGGCAAAGGAGCTTCAAAGGTTATCTCAATAGGACAAAAAATACATTTACGAATAAGCTTTCCCCAAAAACGTTTTAAGACGAATGCTTTAAGGTGACGTTCTCTTTTTTTGTAAACCCAAACGAAAGGAATGTAAAGAAAAATAAGGGTTATCCAAAAGACTAAACCAATCCAAAGTTTATAGATGAAATATATGGGCGCTAGGATGAAGTGCAAGGTTGGGTTGGTTTAGAATGGAAAGATACGAAACGAACGACTATCCCGAATAACCTAAATTCTTGCGAACGCGATCAAGGGTATGAGAGGCAGTAATACGTGCTTTTTCGCCACCCTGTTTTAAAATATTTTCAAGTGAAGTGAAGTCAGAAATGTACGCGAAGTAGCTTTTTCTTTCTGCTTCGAAACGCGTAAGTATAGCTCCAAGCAATTC
>CAMDFE010000215.1 GCA_945897395.1 Chryseobacterium gleum
GTTAGAGAGTTCGCTGTCAAGGTAATTGAATAATCAATACTTGTGTTTGTTACCTTTGGTTTATTGTATCTCTTCTTTTCCATGATTTTGATCATATAATAATCAAAAATACTACAATTTTTGAAACTTCCGTCATGAAATTCAAAAAACCGGTATGAATACCATATAATTGATTACAAAATCACAGTGGATTAACATCGGCTTGATTTTTAACAAACCTCCTCCTTCCCCAGATCAAAACACTAACCGCCAACCACATACTTACTGCTGGAAAAAACCAACCGTTGATGAGGTGCATAAATAATTTTCCGGCGAATGGAAAAATAGTTAGTCCAAGACTAAACGCATTGAACGAAAGATGCATGAGCACTGCTGTCCAAATGCTTCCCGAATACAAAACGAAATAACCCATTAATGCGCCAAGTAACATGCGTGGTAAGAATCCCGCGACGTGAAAATGAATGGCAGCAAATAAGATCGCTGAAATCCAAACCGCCCAGTGCTTAGAGTTGGTCCAATTCTTCGCAATGCCTTGAATAACTCCACGGAACATGAGCTCTTCGGTTAAGGGGGCAATGATGACAGTCGAGAGCAAAACCACAAACGGATGAATCTTCGACAACGCTCCCAACTGCTGATAAAACGCGTTGCTGTCGTCTTCCATAGCGTTCTCTAACATCCATGAAGGCAAGAGCGATTCAACCTTCGCGGAAAAATAATAAATGAACGGAATGCCTATGCCCATCGCCACCAATCCCAGTAAAGTTGCTCTTCCACCCTTCCAACGAAATGAAGTCCACTCCACTTTCGTTAACCACTTCTTAGAAATAAGTAAAGGAACAAATCCAACCCACAACTGAATGAGCGCATTTATGGTTAAGACAAATAAAAACACTTGCTGATCAATTTTCGAATTCGCCAACACCGCATTCACCGCTTCTTCACTTCCGCAATAGATATACAATCCTCCAATGAAAAACAATTGACCGAGCATGTAGATGAAACCGAAGAGGGTTAGGGCGATGAGGGCTTGGTTTTTTGGGGAGAGGAAGGTGAACATATTGCAAATATACGGCGGTTTCAAAGGGAAGAATGTGCAAGCACGAATGTTGCAAAGCAACGAATGCCTTCGGCGAATGTCTTCGACGATTTCTGAAATTAAAATTGGAGCATTCCCCAATAGAAATCGAACTCGTTTATCGAGCGGCATTCGAAATGCCCCCGAGGAACTTCGTTGTTCCTCCCGATAGCTATCGGGATGCGTAATTCCTATTTCATAATTGGAACCCCTGGTTATTAAAATCAGATTTAATCTAAACTTTTATCCCCCAGCTTCACTGGGGGCATTTCGGATTTCGCCCTATGGGGCTCTTTAAACCTTCGGTAATTAAAACTTCTAGGAAGAATGTCTACGACTAATGTTTTCAACGAATGCCTTTAAAAAAAAACTCTTTCTCATTCTGTTTCTGTTTCTCATCTTTAATCAGGCAGCGAATACAGCTTCTGCTCATCTAACTTTAGTTGATATTATTTCGTTTTGAATAAATCTTTGTAATTCTTCCTTCTTAGGAAGATTCAATAAATATTTGGACACAAATAATTGATTATCCATGCCCGCTAAAGCATATTCCACCAGAGCATTGTTCTTTTGTGTTACAAGTAAAATTCCTACCGGAGGATTGTCATCTGATTGCATTATTTCTGATTTGTAATAATTCACATAAGTATTGAGTTGCCCGATGTTATGATGGTTAAAATCTTCGACCTTTAGTTCAATCAATACATGACATTTGAGAATGCGATGGTAAAAGACTAAATCCACAAAAAAATATTCATCTCCAATTAGTATTTTTTTCTGACGATCCTCCAGACAGAAGCCGTGACCCATTTCCCTTATAAAAAATTGAATCTGATCAAGCAATGCTGTTTCTAAATCACTTTCTTCAACGGCATCTTTGGGATTCAAACCTAAGAATTCAAATGCATAGACAGACTTTACGATTTCATCTGGCGATTTCGGCATCTGTTCCAACTCTGATAATTCTCTCAACAGTTCCGGTTTTTCACTCAATCCCATACGTTCAAAATAAAGGCTATTAATATGTCTTTTTAATTCTCGCACACTCCAAGTCCCTTTAATGCATTCCATCTCATAAAAGACCCGCTTTAACGGATCTTCTATCGAAAACAATTGTTCCAAATGAGTGTAGGATAAGTGGTTCAATATTTTATCTGCTAAAATGAAAAAAGAGGAATTACTTGATTCGGTGGTCAACGACCCCCGAATTGAAAAATTTGGATAATGGCTTGAAATGTATGTTTGTAATTGAGGGTATAATTTGTAAAACAGCCTGAAATTTCTTAAAGAACGCTCATCTAAACCCTTAATACGCTTCGAATTTTCCGCTAATCCAGCCAACAACTTACTACCATATTCAGCCCTGTCCTTACCCTTTTGCTCAAACTCAACTATGTAATAACCTATTAACCAATTGCGAATTGTTAGAGAAATATTCACAGCTTTTTTTGCTTGCTGCTGAAAATGAAAATGCGTTTGCTCAACAAGTGAAACCAACGAACTAAAACTCAAGGCTTTCTTCCTTGTCTCGGAAATATCGAAATAATGAGAATTGTCCTTTTGTTCAATAGATGTCTTCATTGAGAATAGAATTTCATCAAAATTCTTTTCACAACTTGGTTCTCGCAATTATCGGTTATGTGATTTTCATATAAAATATTCCCAATTCCCTCGGACTTACAACACCTGCAACCCCTTTCGGTATAACCATTCCGCATATAAACAAATATCCCAAAGGGTCATCCGCATCGCGGTCATCAATCGAAGATTGTCATCACAACGTGTTGTGTCATCGGCTTCGCCGTCATCCGCTCCGCGGTCATCACGTAGTGTCATCGCAACTCCGTTGCGTCATCAATCGAAGATTGTAAAAAAGAAAAGTCCCCGACCGTTGCCGAGGACTTTCCCCTAAACCTTAACCAAAACTCCTGAAGAACTTCAGGATACTAGAGTGCAGCCTCCTGCGACTCAGCCTCTTCATTTTTCTTGCCAAAAATTCTCTTCATGCGCGATTTGGTGTTTTCGCTCATTTGATACATGACAGGAACAACTATTAATGTGATGAATGTTGCGAAACTTAATCCGAATACGATTGTCCATGCCAATGGGCCCCAGAACGCAACACTGTCGCCGCCGAAATAAATCTTCGGATCCAATTCCGTAAACATGGTTACGAAGTCAATGTTGAATCCAATTGCCAATGGAATCATACCGAGAATGGTGGCAGTTGCAGTCAACAATACTGGAGTCATACGCACTCTTCCTGCTTCAACAATGGCATCGTGCAGATTGCTTCCGCGTTCGCGCAAGATGTCGGTGAATTCAACCAACAGGATACCATTGCGGACAACGATACCTGCGAGTGCTACAATTCCAACACCTGTCATGACAATACTGATTGACATGTCGA